>JADGNQ010000159.1 GCA_017883385.1 Candidatus Sulfotelmatobacter sp. | reverse complement strand
CGGATCCACGCACCGGTTTCGTTCAGCTTGAGCGGTGCATCTTTCTGCGGCACCTGCTTCATGCAAACCAGGATTTTCAAGAGCATGACTCCTAACCCGGTAGCCTCGGAGCGCCACGGGAAAACCCTAGAGTATAAACCCCGAGCAGGTGGAAATGTGGCCCATTGTCACTCTGTTTGTGATCTCAATCACAGACTCCCGCCGCTCCCTCCGTCAGCATGGCCGAGAGGCTTTTATGCCAGACGACAATTTTTCTGCCATGCGGCAGAGCATCATCGACGGCGCGCCCGACACGGCTTCCGGCCTGGCGCAGCAAGCAGTAACTGCAGGCGTTGCGCCCATCGACGCCATTAACAACGGCTATGTCCCGGGCATGCATGCGGTCGGTGAGCAATTCGCCAAAGGCCAAATGTACCTACCCGACATGATGGCCTCCGCCGAAGCCATGCGCGCTGCCATGGCTGTGCTCGACCCCGAACTCAAGAAGCTGGGCACCCAGCGTCCCATGGCCGGCGTCGTGGTGTTGGGCACAACCAAGGGGGACATTCACGAGATTGGGAAGATACTCGTGGGAACATTGCTGACGGCGCATGGCTTCCGCGTTCACGATCTCGGGGTCGACGTCGCGGGCGAGAAATTCGCTGCCAAAGCGCGCGAACTCAGCGCCGATATCGTCGGTGTGTCAGCTCTGTTGACCACGACCATGCGCAATCAGAAAAGCGTTGTCGAAGCACTGGAGAAAGCAGGTCTGCGCTCGCAAGTAAAGATCATGGTGGGAGGCGCGCCCGTCACGCGCCGCTGGGCCGACGAGATCGGCGCCGACGGCTACGCCAAAGACGCCATGAGCGCGGTCGCTCTGGCCCGCGAGTTGATGGGGCAGAAGCTGCAAGCTACATCGTAGAGACGTTGCTTGCAACGTCTCTGCCTGCGGCATCGCTGAACATTGAGCGCAGTCTGCCGTTGGCCGAGACGTAGCAAGCTACGTCTCTACATAGATTCTGGGTTGCTCTTATGAAACCGAAATTCGAACTGCTCGACTATGCGCTCATCGAACGCATCCTCGACGAAGCTTTCCAACTTATCGAAGACCCCGGCGTGCGTGTCGCGCCGTATGTGGTCGATCTGCTCCGCACAGCCGGAATCGCCGTCAGAGATGGTGTCGCTCACATCCCTGAGGCCCTGGCGCGCCGCTTGCTCGATCTGGCCCCGCGCGGGTTCTGCCTTTACGACCGCAGCGGTAAACCGGCGGTGCGCTATGGAGGAGACGACGTCCACTTCGATCCCGGCTCATCGTGCCTGAACATTCTCGATCCGGATACTCAGCAGGCGCGCCCCGCTCTGTCGGCTGACCTTGTCAGGCTGGTGCAAGTTGCCGAGATGCTGCCCCAGTTTGCCGCTCAGTCCACGGCCATGGTCTGCAATGACGTCCCGCCGGAAATCGGCGATTGGTACCGCTTGCTGCTGGTGCTGTGGTATTCGGAAAAGCCGGTGGTCACCGGCGCTTTTTCCGCCTCCAGCCTGCACACGTTGCTCGAACTGCTGGCTATCGAGAGCGGAGGGCCGGACGCCCTTCGGCGGCATCCACGCGCCGTTTTCGATGTGTGCCCTTCGCCACCGCTGAACTGGTCGGAGTTCGCGTCGCAGAATCTGGTGGACCTGGCCCGCGCCGGAGTACCCGCGGAAATCGTCAGCATGCCGCTGGCAGGCGCGACCGCTCCGGTGACGCTGGCCGGCTCGGTGGTGCAACACGCTGCCGAGTGCATCAGTGGCATCACGATTCATCAACTGGCCCAACCGGGATCGCCCATCGTCTGGGGAGGTGCCCCCGCCATCTTTGACATGCGCACGGGAAAGACTCCCATGGGCGCGATCGAGACCGCGATGCTCGACGTAGCTTGCGCGCAGGTGGGAAAGTATCTAGGCCTGCCGACGCACGCCTACATGGTCGCCGGCGATGGCCGCGTGATCGACGCGCAGGTCGAAATGGAAAGTGGCATGTCTGCTGTCCTTGGAGCGCTGACTGGAATCAACATGATCTCTGGCGCAGGCATGCTCGATTTTCTGGCCTGTCACAGCATCGAGAAACTGGTGATCGACGCCGAAGCGATCGCCTCGGTACAGCGCTTGATCGAAGGCATCCAGCCGCGCACCGATTCGTTGGCCGTCGCCATGTTCGCGCAGACGGGATTGCAGGGAGACTTCCTGCAATTGAAGGAAACTCGCACCCTCTTCCGCAAAGAACAGCACTTCCCTTCCGCAGTCATCGATCGCGGCCTTCCCAACATGGACGGCAGCACCCCTGACATTCTGCAGCGAGCACGGCAGCGAGTGGATGAATTGCTTTCCACTTACGAACGCCACCCGCTGGCGCCCGAGCGTGAGAAGGAAATGATCGCCTTCGCGGAACGCGAAGGCAGAAAAGCTGGACTAGAGGGACTACCCGAAATTCTCCGCCCGGTGTACGCGCACGAGCCGGGCCTGATCTAGCGAAGTTTCAAGATTGCTTCTGGAAAGGGCAAGTCTGCACCCGTACTACTCCAGCCGCGGAGCGGCAGAAGAATGCAGCCCACGGCGTAAGTCATGGGTGGTACGAGAGGAGCAAGCCCCGGAGGGGCGAAAAAACTAGGACGCAGGGACAACACAATTTCTGGCGAAAGCCTACTCCGTAATCACGGTGGACTGCCCCGTAAGTTCGAACCGCTTGCGGCAGCGCAAGTTCTTGCAGGCCATCATGTCGTCCTTGCGCACCATGTACGATCGGAATTTGGCGAAGCGGGCACGGTCCCGCTCGTCGGCGCGGCCCGCAAGTTGCCGCTTCTTGGTGCGAACCACCCAGGTCACTTCGTACTCGCCCGGCTGATGACAGTGCGGGCAGTTCAAGGTAGCCGGTTTCTTCTCCTGCTTCTCGTCGAAAAAGTCGCGTTCTTCCATAGATTTAGCAGCCGTCCGCGGCGCTCAGTACCAACTGATTATGGATTATTGCACATTTACCGGGGTAAACGGCACGATCACGACTTGTAAACCGCGCGCACAACGCGATCAGGGTACACTCGGTCCAAGCCTCAAATCAGGAGCGAGCGGGAGATTCTCATGGCCCGAAAGAAGAAAACGAAGCGCTTCCGCGCGGTGACCGCGGTGAAAGAGTTGGCCCGCGAGCGCGTTGGCTCTCCCCCGGCCGGACAGGTCGTAGTCGAGAAAAAGAAGAAACCCGAAAAGTACAAACTCACCCTAGGAAAACTGTTGGAAGATTAGTCTGCGGCTCAAGGGCAATTGGAGTTAGCGCCGAAGCTAACGTTGATTGTCGCTGACCCGACGACCACGCTCCCCGCGGAAGGATTGCTGGGGTTGCTATAGACTTTGGCGGTCACGCCAAGATTGGTTCCGCAGCCGTCTCCGGTGGTGTTCACCAGTCCGGGCGTATTCGGGTCCATAGCGATAATCGTGGGCGTGTCCGTGGTCCACACTGCCTTGCTCGTAATGTCCCTTGGTCTCAGGGGGATGGATATAGCTCCCCAGCGCGGTAAACTGCGTGCCCACCACCTGCCCGAAACCGCTCAGGGTAATCGTGGAGCCTGACGGCGTCACCGTGATTCCCACCAACTTCTGACTCCGCGCACAGCTCGACAGGTTGAGCAGCGCAACTGCGGCGATGAGAAGAGCGGCAACGCTGAACCACTTCCGATTCATGAATCACTCCTGGGACCAAGCAGCCGGGCGAGCAGGCCCACGGCGGGGGAATGGCCAATTTAGTCAAAGGTCGACCAAAAAGCAATAGCCCGCATGGACCACGCCTCAGCCCTCGACGGTCTCGGCCACGACTTTCACGAACGCCTTCACATCCTCTTCGGTCGTGTCGAACGAGCACATCCAGCGCACAATACATTCCTCTTCAATCCACGGATAAAAGAAGTAGTGCTTCTTGATCTTGGCGATCGCGTGCCGCGGAATCTGCGCAAACACCCCGTTGGCTTCGACCTTCCAGGCCACCTTCACCTGTGGAATCTTTCGTACTTCGGCCTCAAGAACGCGCGCCATCCGGTTGGCGTGCTCTGCGCTGCGCCGCCACAGATCATTCGTGAGCAGCGCCTCAAACTGCGCCGCAATGAATCGCATCTTCGACGCCAGTTGCATCCCCTGCTTGCGCAGATAAAGGAAGTCCGGGCTGACTTGACGATTGAAGAACACGACCGCTTCCCCGCCCATGATTCCATTCTTCGTTCCGCCGAAAGACAACACGTCGACGCCCAGGTCGCGCGTGGCCTGGCGCAGCGTCTGGCCCAAGCTAGCGGCGGCGTTGGCGATGCGGGCGCCGTCCATGTGCAGAAACATTTCGTGTTCGTGAGCGAACTGAGCCAAGGCCTGGACTTCCTCCGGCCTGTAGACGGTGCCCATCTCAGTCGATTGCGTAATGGAGATGACCCGAGCCTGCACGTGATGCTGGTCGCCGATCCCATGGTAAGCGTGCCGAACGGAGTCGAGCGTGATCTTGCCATCCTGATGCGGCAGCGGAATCAGCTTGCACCCGGTGTGTTTTTCCGGAGCGCCGCACTCGTCGCTGTAGATGTGCGCGTAATCGCTGCACAGGACCGCATGGTAGGGACGGTTCAAAGCCTGCAGACCCAGCACATTGGCGCCCGTGCCATTGAAAGTAAAGAAGACGTCAATCCCGGCGCCGAAATGCTCTTCAAACTTCGCGATGGCCGAGCGCGTGTAGGGATCATCGCCGTAGGCAATCACGTGTCCCTGATTAGCGCGGGCAATCGCGTCAAGAACTTCCGGATGGACTCCTGCATTGTTGTCGCTGGCAAAGCTGCGGGTGGGCTTGTCGGAAACCTGCGGCATAAGAAAACAATGTAGCAGATGTGGGGACAGCCGCCCTCGGCTGTCCGTCGACGCAACTCGACTGCATTGGCGCGCACACGAGCGCACGAATTACAATGCCTTTCCTGATTTCTTGGAGGCGTGCTCGTGAGCCTGAAGACGCGCGGGGTCGCTGGTCATTGTCTGATTGCCCTCCTTCTCTCTGGTCTCGCCGGGGCGCAAACGGCCGAGCAGAAAACCGCGCGCTATCTGGATTCCATCCGCAAGCAGCCACCTTTGCTGCTCGCCTTCTTGCGCGAGATCCCCAAGGGCGGGGACCTGCACAACCACCTCACGGGCGCGATCTACGCGGAAGATCTGCTCGACTTTGCCGCGTCCGACAATTTTTGCGTGGACCGCACCACTTCGCGCCTCCTGGGCGCTCCCTGCGATTCTTGCGAGAAGTACACCCCGAAACCCAGTGTCCGCTGCGCCTATGACGACCACATCCTCTACAACCAGATCATCGACGCCTGGTCCATGCGCAACTGGCGCCCCGGAGACGAGTCGGGTCACGACCATTTCTTCGCCACCTTTGACAAGTTTGGACTGGCCGCGCACAATCACGTCGCCGAAGCCGTCGCCACGGTCATCAACCGCGCCGCGCGCGAGCACGTGCAGTACGTGGAGTTTATGCACACCGCCGATGGAGGCGCCGCGCCCGAACTCGGCATCAAGCTGGGATGGGACAGCGATTTCGCCAAAATGCGCGAGAACTTGCTGGCGGGAGGACTGAAGGAAATCGCCGTGGCAACCAGCCAGACTCTGGCGGAAGACGACGCGCACGCGCAAAAAGAACTGAAATGCGGAACGCCCGACGCCGAACCGGGATGCAGTGTCACCGTACGCTACCTCTATCAGGTGCTCCGCGGATTGCCGCGCGAAGCCGTCTTCGCCCAGATCGTGCTGGGCTTCGAGCTGGCGTCGAGCGATCCGCGCTTTGTCGGCCTGAACCTAGTCATGCCGGAAGACTGGTACGTCCCGATTCACGACTTCAACGAGCACATGGCCATGCTCGACTACCTGCACGGCATGTATCCCAAGGTTCACATCAGCCTGCATGCTGGCGAACTCGCCATGGGATTCGTAAAGCCCGAGGATCTCGCTTTTCACATTCGCGCCTCGGTCGAACGCGGCCACGCCGAGCGCATCGGCCATGGTGTGGACGTGATGCTGGAGAAAGACCCCATCGGCCTGTTGAAAGAAATGGCCGCGCGCAATGTACTGGTTGAAATCAACCTCACATCGAACGATCAGATTCTCGGCGTGAGCGGCGACGACCATCCTCTGCCGACTTACATGAAGTACGGCGTGCCGGTTGCGATTGCCACCGACGACGAAGGCGTAGCCCGCTCCGACATGACGCACGAGTATTTACGCGCGGTCGAGGGTTACAAGCTCCCATACACGGAACTGAAGCGCATGACGCGTCAGAGCCTGGAACACAGCTTCCTGCCGGGAGAAAGCCTGTGGGCTGCAACCAAGGTCGGATTCCGTCCTGTTGCCGCGTGCGCAGCAGATGCTGGCGCCCAGAAGCCCTCCGCCGCGTGCGCAAAGTTCCTCTCCGCCAACGAGCGCGCGCGGGAACAGTGGAAGCTCGAAGGAGAGTTCGCGAAGTTCGAGAAGAAATTCTAGAGACACGATTCGTATCAGGGCATCGGCTTCAGCCGTGCCACACCGTCAACAAGCCTGTCGCGCCTTTAGGCGCTGCTTCGAGGACTCCCCATTGCAGCAGCAGTAACCCCATGCCCCGCAAGCGAACTCTAATCCCGTCGCCCCTCGCCTGGCAGATGCAACCCGCGCCCGTCGCTCCTCCCGCCCTGCCCGTGCTGGCCGAGCGCGGTGGCACGCAATTGCGCAGCCCGCTCCCTGTCGCCATCATCGACACCCGCGAGCAGAACCCGCTTTCGTTCCGCCGCTTCAAAGGATGGTTCAAGTCGATCGAGCACCGCGCCCTGCCTCTCGGCGACTACTCCGTCGAAGGCATGGAAGACTCCTGCGTGGTCGAGCGCAAAGACCTCGCCGATCTCATTCAATCATTCACCACGAACCGGACCGTTTTCATCAAGCGCCTGCAGCGCATGAGCAGACTTCCCCACAGCCTGCTCGTCATCACGGCGCCGCTCAGTGAGATCAAGTCCGAGTATCCCTACCGCGCCGCGAATCCGAACCGGATCACGCAGTCGCTCATCGCAGTGCTCGCCGGCCTGCGCTTGCCTTTCATTTGCACCGAAACGCACGAACTCGGCGAGGAGATCGTCGCGTCCTACCTCTATCAGACGTTTCTGTATGATTGGCTGGAACAGAACGGCCACGGCCGCTACTTGGCCGACGGCGACTTGTAGACGATTTCGTAGAGACGTAGCTTGCTACGTCTCTGCCGGCGGCACTACGAAACCTCGCGCATGCAATGCTGCTGGCAGAGACGTTGCGAGCAACGTCTCTACAAGATAGGATTTGCCGCTGCGAAGCTGACGCCCTCATGCCTGACCAATTCACTCTCGCTGACTCCGTCGCGCAATTGATCCTCACTCGCACGCCTCTCCGCCCGCGCATCGCACTCGTCCTCGGCTCCGGCCTGGGCGGCTTTGCCGACTCGCTCACCGATGCCACCCGCATCCCTTATGCCGAGATTCCTTCTTTCCCGCAGTCCACCGCTATCGGCCACGCAGGTCGCCTCGTCATTGGCACAGCGGACGGCGTGCCCGTCGCCGCCATGCAAGGCCGCGTGCATCTTTATGAAGGGTATTCGGCGCAAGACGTTACGTTCCCCATTCGCGTCTTCGGACGCATGGGAATCCGCGCCGTCATCCTCACCAACGCCGCCGGTGGCATCAATCTCAGCTACTCGCAGGGAGCCCTCGTTCTCATCCGTGATCACATCAATCTGCAGGGTGCCAACCCGCTGGTGGGCCCCAATGATGACCGCTTCGGCGTCCGCTTCCCCGACATGACGCAGGCTTACACGCGCGCCTATCGCGAAATAGCTCGCGAAGAAGTGCACAAGCAGGGCATGACGCTGCACGAAGGCGTTTACGCCGGTCTGCTGGGGCCCAGCTATGAGACGCCAGCAGAGATCGAGTACCTACGCAGGATCGGCGCCGACCTGGTTGGAATGTCGACGGTGGCCGAAGTCATCGCCGCGCGTCACATGGGAATCAAGGTGCTGGCGATTTCCTGCGTCACGAACATGGCCGCGGGAATCCTCGACCAGCCACTCTCTCACGCCGAGGTTATGGAAACAGGTGAACGCGTGAAGAACACATTCGAAGCCTTGCTGCGCGCCATTCTGCCACGCGTAGCGAAAGACGTCGGAGAGTGAAACAATCACGTGGAGACAGCCGCTTCGGCTGTCCCAAGTGAATGATGTGGGGATGGCCGCCTCGGCCGTCCCGCGCGGGCGAAGCCCCGCGGCGCACAATAAATCTCACTTCCCCGCCCGCGGAATAAACAACGCCACCGGCGGCTTGATCCCATAGGTTGCAGCAAAACTACTCTGGTTCACAGCCAGCGCGAACCGCCCGCGCGAATCAATGTAGATCAGCGGCTGGTTCAGCGGCACGTCGCTGAACGTCCGCACAAACTTGATCTTCATGATTTCCTTGTCGCCCAGGGCCACCGGCACTTCGTCCCCGTGCTTGTAGCCAAGTTTGAGGAAATCTTCGGCACTAACGCTAGTAACAAGATTCCCGAAAGGCCCGTCGGTAGTGATGACTTCACCGCTCAGGCCGCGCTCGTCGAGTTTGGTGACCTTCAGGTCAAGCCGTACCAGATCCTTGACCGCCATCTCGGGACCGACCTTGGTCCAAGCCTCTCCACGCGCGAGATGCGCCCCGACCGGAGAAAAAATGTCGCGCCCGTGAAAGGTCGACGACAGCTTGCTGCCGATCATCCAACTCGTGTTCGTAATCTCATGGACAGCTTCAATGCCGTCGTGCTGCTCCACCAGCGTCAGTAAGCCGTTGTCAGGCAAAACAAAATATTGCCCCCGCTTCGACTTGGCGACGATGGCTTTGCGCGTACTGCCCACGCCGGGGTCAATCACGGAAACGAACACCGTACCTGCCGGAAAGTACGCTGTGGCGCCGTCAAGGTAGAGGGCAGCGTCGGTAATGGAGAAGGGCGTAACCTCGTGCGTCAGGTCGACCACGCGCACGTCAGGCATGACGGAGTACATCACGCCGCGGCAAATGGCGACCGAGTCGTCGATGACTCCGAAGTCGGTCATAAAAACAATCGTGGGTGGATATTTCTGAGCCGGCTCGCTCGCGGGTGATGATGGGGGTGCCCCATTTCTCGCGCTCTTTGCGAGAAGTGGGGCTTTCAGCCCAGCTAACAGCACCGCCACCAGCAAGGTAAGGGCTACGCCAACAACAATCGCCCTCCGCGAAAAAAGGCTCCAGCTATTTTGCAAGGAGGTCATAGGCTCACGAGTAAAGCCCACAATTCTAACCAAGAGAACAAGAAACCGGGAAGCTAGTCGCGACCGCGCTCTCCGCACACCCGGCCCGCGGTCTATAATGCTCTGCAATCAAAGCTCTGGAGGCTCTTATGTCACAAGTCATCCCCGAGAAGTACCGCGATCTTTTTCAGAAGCGTGCCTTCGCCAGCCTGGGCACGCTAATGCCCGACGGCCGTCCCCAGGTCACCCCCGTATGGTGCGACTTCGACGGCGAGCACGTCATCTTCAACTCCGCCAAGGGACGCCAGAAGGACCGCAACGTGCGCCGCGATCCGCGCGTGTCGCTGGCTATCGTTGATCCCGAAAATCCCTACCGCTATCTCGAGATTCGCGGCAGCGTAGTGGAGATCACCGAAGACGGCGCCGCCGACCACATCCATAAGATGGCCAAAAAATATCTCGGCGTCGACAAGTATCCGTACGGCCAGCCCGGCGAAGTCCGCGTGCTCTACAAAATCAAGCCCGAACACACCACGGTCATGGGATAGATCTTTGTGGGGACAGCCGCCCTCGGCTGTCCGGCGGCCCAGGTGTATCGGGCCGCGGGAGATTCTGAGCCAGTCAGATTTTGGGTGGCGCAGCGCTTCCAGCGCTGCGATTAACAGCCCTGTTGCAGACGGGCTTTAGCCCCGGGGTACTTTTCAGCGACAACAGACGCGCGCGAGGAGACGTCCATCCGCACCCACAACCTGTGCTTCCTCGGCTTCGGTAACGTCAACCGGACTCTCGTCCAGTTACTGAACGACCGCGCGCAAGAACTCCGCGACCGCCACGGCATCTCATTCCGCATCACCGGAGTCGCCTCGCGCCGCCTGGGATGGATCGCCGACGACCATGGAATTGACACCACCATCGCTCTCGCCCAGGGCTCCGAGCGGGAAGGGCATGGCTTCAGCCGTGCCGATGAGCCCCACAAAGAGAAAGGGCTTCAGCCCCTGAGGGCTACAGCCTCCGACGTCAAAAGCTGGCTCTCCGCCGCCCGCGCCGACGTCCTCTTCGAAGCCACGTCCCTCAACGTCGAAAACGGCCAGCCCGCCGTCGACCACATCCGCGCCGCCCTCGAGCACGGAGCCCACGCCATCACCGCCAACAAAGGCCCCATCGTCCACGCCTACCGCGAACTGCGCGACCTGGCCAAGACGCGCGGCAAACGATTCCTGTTCGA
>JADGNQ010000033.1 GCA_017883385.1 Candidatus Sulfotelmatobacter sp. | reverse complement strand
TTCGTTTGCCGACTACGATTCTCTACCGGGAACTTTGAGCGTGGATGTTTGGGCCGACTACCGACCGACGACAAGTCCTGCGCGTGAAGCGTATGCGCGAGAGAACAAGATCGTGTACCGCTGTTTTTCCTGCGAGCGCCTCAAGGAGTTTCCGGACGTGCCACCCAGGCCGTACGCATCAGGGAGAAGAAAAGTGGTTGTCACAGGCTGTTACGATTGGCTTCACTCCGGCCATGTGCGCTTCTTCGAAGAAGTGAGCACCTATGGGGACCTTTACGCCATCGTCGGCCACGACGCGAACATCCGACTCCTCAAGGGCGAAGGACACCCGCTGTTGCCGCAAGAAGAACGCCGCTATGTGGTTGGCTCGATCAAATACGTAACGGAATCGCTGATTTCCAGTGGCGATGGGTGGCTGGATGCCGATCCGGAAATCCGCCGGTTGAAGCCTGATATATACGCTGTGAACGAAGATGGTGATGTTGGCGGCAAGCGGGACTACTGCGCTGCGCTCGGGATCGAGTATCTCGTCCTCAAGCGGGTTCCGGCGCCGGGCTTGCCCAAGCGGACCAGTACCGACCTGCGTGGCTTTTAAATTCGATTCAAGGCCTTGTCATGATAAAGACTGGGATATTGAACCCTCAGATCAACTCTCTGATCAGTCGCGTGCGCCACACCAACACGTTGGTTGTTGCTGATCGCGGCTTTCCATTTTGGCCGGAAATTGAAACGGTGGATATTTCGCTCGTCGATGATTTACCGACCGTAGCGCAGGTTCTCCAAGCGCTTCGCTCTAATTTCGTTGTCGGCAGAGCATGGATGGCGCGGGAGTTCATCAAGTCCAACACCCCTAGGACGCGTTCGGTCTTTGCCGAAGCTCTGCACGGAATTGAAGTGAAGTATGAACCTCATGTGCAATTCAAAAGGCGGGTGCCGCTCGCCATCGGTTTGATCCGCACCGGCGACACCATCCAGTACGCGAACATAATTTTGGAGAGCGCGTAGGAATTCTGCGGGCGGCATGATCCGGATGTGCTAGTTGGATACATAGTTCTGATCCGAAGGGGAACTCCATTGTTCAAACGAAAGTCAACCCGATGAAGACTTCCACGAACCCATCAACGACCCCAGCCGGTCTAGCCAGGACGCAAGGCGGAATGTTTCGTACCGCCGATGGCAGGAACTTTGCCGTTCCCTTTGTTCTGATCACTTCCCTCTTCTTGCTGTGGGGCTTCTGCAACGGGATGATTGACATCCTGAACAAGCACTTCCAGGACACACTGCGGATTAACAAAGAACAATCCGGCCTGGTGCAGGCGGCCAACTATCTTGCCTACTTCCTGATGGCCATTCCGGCTGGTTTGATCGCCAAAAGGTTCGGCTATAAGGGCGGCATTCTTGTCGGTTTGACGTTGATTGCAGGCGGAGCTTTCTGGTTCATTCCCGCCGTCCACATCGGCACCTATTGGGCGTTTCTCCTCGGCTTGTTTGTTATCGCAGCGGGAATGACTTGCCTGGAAACCATTGCCAATCCTTACGCGACGGTACTCGGGCCGCCCGAAAGCGGGCCAACGCGCATCAACATCGCCCAGACGACTAATGGCCTGGGCTGGATTCTAGGGCCGATCGTCGGTGGATATTTTGTTTTTTCTGGAACGGACGGAGCAGGCGCCAATGCTGGTCTTACCACTCCCTACGTCGGCATTGGCGTATTTGTGGTTTTGCTACTGGTCATTTTTGCTGTCTCAAACGTGCCGGACTTGCACGCCGAAGATGAGAGCCGCAGAGCTGAATCCGGGAACAACCGGCTCAACCCCACGGGTAGGCAACAGGCCGGAATCGCCATCGTTTTAGCGGCAGTCTGCGGGTTGCTGTACTTCTTTATCGCCCCAATCCTCCAACTGTTGTGGACTCTCCTCCAGATGAACGAAGCCTTGTTCCGGCCGGTGAAATACGGACTGCTCGTCGTTGCGTATGTTGCCGCCTTCCTCGTCGTCTCCAGGAATTGGGACTTGTTCCGGCGTAAACACTTCACCCTTGGCGTGGCCACGCAGTTTCTCTATGTGGCGGCGCAAACCGGAATCTTCAGCTTCTTTGTCAACTACGTTCTGGAGAATGATCCGGGGGTGACCCGGCTGCAGGCCTCGCGGTGGCTGGGTGCTGTCGGGTTCGTCCTGTTCATGGTTGGACGCATGTGCGGCAGCGCCGTGATCAGCCAGTTCAAGCCGGAGCGAGTGCTCACGGCCTATTCCGTCATGAACGTGGTACTGGTCGCCATTACCATGGGCGGCGGCAAAACGGGAATGTATGCAATGTTCGCTTCATTTTTCTTCATGTCCGTGGGGTTCCCGACCATCTTTGCCCTGGGCATCCGCGGACTGGGCGAGCACACCAAGTTTGGTTCATCGCTGATTGTGATGTCCATTGTCGGGGGCGCAATTACTCCGCCTTTCATGGGCCACATCGCCGACCAGCATTCCATGCGCATCGGCTTCGTGGTGCCCCTTATCTGTTTTGTGTTTGTGGCTCTTTACGGCGCCATCTGGGCAAAGCTCAGCAGACAGGACGCGACTGCTGTCGCCGATGCCTCGTAATTCACGCCGTCAGATCGATTTCGACGGCGAAGTTTCGGAGGGAGGAAAAGACGCAATGTCTCACCATTCTCGTTTCCTAAGACAGTCCATTCGTGGACTCGCCGCCGTTGTACTTGGGTTATCCGCAATTTCCAATGTGTGCGCGCAGGACGCGACGGCCCCAACGGCATCGGAGGATCCGGCCTTCATTGATCAGGCGTGGCAAAAAGCCAGCAGTAAATATGATTCGGCACGCACTGCCTTGTTGAAGGACGTCGACAGCGCCAATGCTCAGGGGCCCTTCCGTGCGGACTGGGAGTCGCTGCAGAAGTTTGAAGTGCCCGAGTGGTACCGGGACGCAAAGTTCGGCATCTTCATTCACTGGGGAGCGTATTCGGTCCCCGCCTTCGGAAACGAATGGTATCCCCGAAATATGTATCGCGGCGGGTCGGAGGAATACAAGCACCACATCGCGACTTACGGACCGCAGCAGAAATTCGGATACAAGGACTTCCTTCCCATGTTCAAAGCAGAACACTTCGATGCGGCGGCTTGGGCCCGGTTATTCAAGCAGGCTGGTGCGAAGTACGTGGTTCCCGTGGCCGAACATCACGATGGTTTTGCCATGTACGACAGTGGTCTGAGTGACTGGACCGTGGCAAAAATGGGTCCGCATCGCGACACCACGGGGGAATTAGCCAAAGCAGTTCGCGCCGAAGGCCTGCATTTCGGCGTGTCGTCCCACCGAGTGGAACACAACTTCTTTCTCGGGGTGGCGCGCGAGATTTCATCGGACGTGAACGATCCCCAATATGCGTCGTTCTACGGCCCTGCCCATACCTGGGTGTCCCCTTGGGGGGCTCCTCTCGGCAACGACTTCACCTATGTTTCACAGGCATGGGCCAACGATTGGCTGGCGCGGAGCACGGAGCTGGTCGAGAAATATCATCCCGATATCATGTACTTCGACTGGTGGATCGGGCAGGCTTCGATCCGTCCCAATCTCACCCGCTTTGCCGCGTTCTACTACAACAGTTCGCTCAAATACGGAGATCACGTCGGAGTGATCAACTACAAGGACTACGCTATGAACGAGCATTCTGGTGTACTCGATTTGGAGCGCGGCCAGCTCGGAGACATCCGCCCTCTCTATTGGCAGACCGATACCTCCATCAGCAACAAGTCCTGGGGGTACATTCAGGATGACACTTTCAAATCGCCCCAGTTCGTGATTCACCAGCTCATCGATATCGTGAGCAAAAACGGCAATCTGCTGTTAAACATCGGGCCCCGCTCCGACGGGACAATCCCGGATGAGATTCAGCGGGTGCTTCTGGATGTCGGTGAGTGGTTGAACACGAACGGAGAAGCCATCTACGGCACTCGCCCCTGGAGGACCTATGGCGAAGGGCCCACGAAAGTCGCGGCTGGCTCCTTTCACGACACCGACACAGCCAACTACACCCCGGAGGATTTTCGCTTCACGACCAAGGGCGATGTGCTGTACGCGATCGGTCTGGCTTGGCCTGGCACCGGAGAAGCCGTAATTCATTCCCTCGGGTTGACGCTGGGTGGCAAACGGGTTCAATCGGTGTCGCTGGTGGGCAGCGAGACCAAGGTGCAGTTTAGCCAGGGTCCGGATGGCCTGCGTGTTGTCTTGCCAAACCTCGCTCCCCCGAAATACGCTTACGCGCTTCGCGTGAGGTTTGATCAATAGGCACGTAGAAATCCTTATCACTCGGATGAATCAGGATACGTTGGCTGAGCAACTTCGAGAACGGGAAAATAATTTAATCCGATGAAGGCGTTCGTACTCCAGAAACCGGGGCAGGCATCCATCGAGACGGTTGCGGAACCCGTCGTCGCGAAAGGAGAGGTGCTGCTGAAGGTCCGGATGGTGGGATTCTGCGGGAGCGATTTGAATTCGTTTCGTGGACTCAATCCGCTGGTTTCTTATCCTCGCATCCTTGGTCATGAAGTGTCGGCTACTGTGGTTGACGGCGGCGATAGCAGTATTGGTATCGGTACCGACGTCGCATTGTCCCCATACACAAGCTGTGGTAAGTGCGCCTCGTGTCGAAGAAAACGTCCCAATGCTTGTCAGTTCAACCAGACTCTTGGTGTGCAAAGGGACGGCGCACTTAGTGAATTCATCGCGGCACCCAGAGAAAAGCTGTATCCGGCCAAGCTCGCCACGAAGGAGTTGTGCCTGGTCGAACCGCTAACCGTGGGATTTCACGCTGTGTCACGAGGCAGGGTGACGGCAGATGACAGGGTCGCAGTGTTCGGCTGTGGAGGGGTTGGACTGGGTGCAATCGCTGGGTCCAGTTCTCGCGGCGCTCCCACGATCTGTATCGATGTGGACGACGAAAAGCTCGCCCTCGCTCGGCGCGTCGGCGGCACGCACACGATCAATAGCGCACAGGATCGCCTCCATGAGAGGTTGCTGAAAATGACAGATGGGCGGGGGCCAGATGTGGTCATCGAAGCGGTTGGTACCCCGGCAACATTCCGAGCGGCGGTTGAAGAGGTCGCCTTCTCTGGCAGGGTCGTATATATCGGTTATGCCAAAGAACCTGTGAGCTATGAAACCAGGTTGTTCGTGCAAAAGGAATTGGACGTTCTCGGCTCGCGCAATGCCGGGCCTGAGGACTTTGCCGCGGTAATCAGACTGCTCGAAGCAGGAAGATTTCCCGTGGATGAGGCCGTAAGCGTCACCGTTAGTCTCGACGAAGCGCCAGGCGCGTTGCGTTCCTGGAGTGAGAATCCGTCACGGTTCAAAAAAATTATGGTCGCTCTGGATTAGAGGCGACGGCGGCAGTTTCGTTCAGCATCTCTCTGCCTACCAGTAATACGCTGCAACAACACTCGGTGGTCCCGGAATATTGTTGACAACATCGGTGTGGAGTACGATTTGCAAGTTCTTCTTGCTCCAATCCTTCGGTGCTTGCTTGATGAGGTCGGCGATCAGTTGAGGATTCATGACGAAGTCACCCGCTGCCCGAGTGCCCGTGTGGTCAAGGCCGGCGATCGTAATAAGCACGCTCCCGGTCTTCGAGTCGAGAATGCGAGAAACAATGGCATAGTCCTGGCTGAATTTTCCGTCTGCAATCGTCGGTCTCCATGAGCGCGAGGGGTCGAATCTATCTTGAATGTGCATCTCTAATGTATCGCCCGCCTCAAACACAAACCGAAGACTATCAGTCATGTTGAGAGTCCAGCTATTGTTGAATGCCCCGATCAATACCGCCGATCCTCGACGCAAATCTCCAAAAGAAAGATCGCTGCCGAAACGCAGATCGTAGGCGTGATGACGCGAGGTCATTAGCGACGAAATCTGCGCTGTTGCGGAAGCATCGCCGACCGTCAGATAGGTGTCTCGAATGGGAACGAAATCCTCAGCTGTGAAGTTCTTGAGACCTTCCCTCGGAACCAGCAGTTCTAGATTTGGAGTGACGTCTCCCGTAGGAGGGTGGCTCTTCCTATATCGGCCTTGGGCTTCTCGCGACAAGACATAAACGCGATTACTGCCCGTGCAGATGAGCACGGGCTTTGCATCCTCCAGAACCGGCCCCCAGAATAGGTCGAACGGAGCCACGGCGCGGGAAGTCCCTCGAAATAAAGTGAGACCAGCCACTGCCATGGCAAGGCATACCGCCAGCAGTGCAACCAGCCATAGGCGATTGCGTCTATGAGCGGCAACGTTCGGGGCTGCCGTGGATAGAGTCGGGGCCAGAGTTTCGGAGTGCAGTGCGATCGACTTCGCCAATACTGGAACCTGAGGCAAAGGCATCTCGGAGGGATAGAACTGGGCTTTGTATGAGCCGGTTGGAATCTCAACTTTCCACTGGAGGGGTTCCCTGTGCGCCTGATAGTACTGGGCCAATCTCTTTCTGACGTCGGCCGCACGAAGGCGCACGACCGGATCCTCAGCAGTGTCGTAGTCCGGGGACCGCCCGAACACTTCAATTCCGATGATACGTTCACGTAGAGAGCCATCGGAGGCGGCGAGGCTATGCTCGACAATGTAGCGAAACAAGTCCTGGCACTGGCGGCTCGTTCGAAAAGGGGCACTGCCCAGAATGTCTTCCAGCAACCCTTCAACTTGGGGTCGAGGCGGAACCGGAGCAGCATCGAGCAGCGAATTGTGTTGAGTGGCCATAGAAGAACCCACAAGTCTTTCGCCTTGCGAACAAAAGTGACCGCATATTACCGTTAAAGGTAACGATATCTCAGAGTTTTATTCGCATTCGTAACCCATTGTCAATACAAGATTTGAACCCAGTTGGACGACGGTAGTCTACCGTAGGCAACCTAGACAGCCCTGGCAATTCCGAGTATCGGTTAGGCTCCGACGCCCTGAAGCGCCTGAACTGCCACGTTTGCAGTGTGTGCTCGCGAGCGGTCCAGGAGACGTCAATCTAAGGAGCCTTCGCTGATGCCCAGACTTCGGAACCTTTCCCAGCTCTTGCTTTTTGTCATTGCCGCTCTGATTGTTTCCACAGGCATTCCCCTCGCACACAGTCAGAGTCTGGCGTCTAGTTCTTCGTTTTCAGGGTCGGTTTCGGACTCCTCCGGGGCGCGGGTTGCGAACGCTAATGTGACTTTGACCAGCCCTGAGAAAGGAATCACCCGCGCCTTTAAGACGGATGCCGAAGGAAGTTTCTCATTTTCGCTTCTGCCGGCGGCTACCTATACCCTGACCGTACAGGCCACGGGTTTCAAGACCCTCAAGCAGGAAGGAATCACACTGGAAGTCGGGCAGTCCGCGCGCCAGAGTGTCGCGTTGACAATAGGTTCGACGGAGCAAATCGAGGTGACCGCTGTGGCCGCTCTCCTACAGACGGACAACGCCAACGTAGGCGACGAAATTGGCACGAAACAAGTTGCCGAGCTGCCTCTGAACCTTCGCAATGTATTCAACTTTGTCGCGTTGAACTCGTCCGTCAACAATGGCCCGCAACAGCAGACCTTGCAAGGTGGGGGCACGCAAGGCACCTCGGATCAGGATGTCTCGTTTTTCAATTTTGGCGGCGGATACTTTGGCACAACCGCATTCCTGCTTGACGGTTCGTGGGACACCAGTCTGGGATGGGGCGGCGTGGAATACGTTCCGTCGGTAGAAAGCGTGCAGGAGTTCAAAGTACAGCAAAATTCCTTCACGGCGCAGTATGGCTGGAGTACCGGCAACGTCATCAACGTCGTCACAAAATCCGGCGGCAGCCAGTTCCATGGGGATGTCTATGATTTTCTCAGGAACGGCGCGCTAGATGCCAACAACTACTTCAACAATTTGAACAATCTTCCGCGCCCCAATGTTCATCGCAACCAGTTCGGCGTGACACTGGGCGGGCCGGTTTACATTCCGGGCCTGTATAAACAACATGATAAGACCTTCTTCTTCTTTGGCTACGAAGGGCACCGGGAAAACGATCCAGTATCGGTCGGTTACACGGTGCCGACGGCCGGCTTCAGAACCGGCGACTTTTCCGCCCTGCTCGGCTCTCAGATCGGCACCGATGCCCAGTGCAGGCCGGTACTCGCGGGCCAACTCTACGATCCGTTTTCGACTCGGCAGGTGACCGCGACGTGTGCTGTCCCCAGCGAAGGCGTTTCGATAGGACAGACCGTTCAGGTTCGCGACCCAATTCTGGGGAACATGTTGTCCAACGCTTCGCATGGAATTGATCCCGTAGGTCAGAACTTGATCGGCTTTTACCCGCAGCCGTTGACCGGCGCACTGCTAAATAACTGGGCGGCAACTGGGGTCGGCGCTAATCCTTCCGATGAATACACCGCCCGCATCGATCACAATTTCACCGATCAGACCAGGATCTATGGCCGCTTTTCAGACAAACACGAGTCCAAGCAAATATTGCCTCCTTTCTACGGCGCCAATGATCCGGGTGGGCCGGGGCAGATCAATCCCAACAACCGCTGGAATGTTGCCCTTGGAGTAACCCACAGCTTCACTCCAGCGTTCCTGATGACCGTCAATCTGGGAGTGATGCGATGGGTTGAGGGCAACAATATGCAGAGTGCCGGCTTCAAGCCATCCTCGCTGGGATTACCTTCTTTCATTGACCCAAACTCCGCGCAGTTCCCGGTGATCAATGTGCCCTCGGGCTATGCTCCGTTAGGGCCAGTGCAAGGCGCCGGCCAGGGCGCATTTCCCAGAAACATCGGCAGCAGTTCCCTGGACTTTGTGAAGGTCAAAGGGCAGCATTCGCTGTCGTTTGGCTATGCGGTCAATGCCATCGACGAAAACGGCGGCCGCATCCAGCCGACGATTTTTAACTTTGACAACAACTTCACGCTCGGCCCGGATATTACAAGTACGCCCCTCAATTCCGGGAATGTTTTCGCATCCATGCTGCTGGGTACCTCTCCCAGCGGAAGCACAGGCATCGCATTTCTACCTGCCACCCGGGAATGGCTACACGGCCTCTACGTGCAAGATGACTGGAAGGCTGCCCGCAAGCTGACGTTAAACCTGGGGTTGCGCTGGGAGATGCAGCGGCCTGAGCGGGAGATACATAATCGGCAGACGTACTTTGACTACAACGCGGTAAACCCGATCAGCGCAGCGGTGGGCCAGTCGTACCTGGGGCAGGTGGTGTTCAACACTCAGTCCAATCGCAACCTCTATAACACCGATTACAGAAATTTCGCTCCGCGCGTTGGCTTTGCCTACCAATTAATGCCCAAGCTTGTTATGCGTGGCGGCTATGGCGTCTTTTACCCCATCAGTTACCGGGGCGGCGGACCGGCGCCAGGTTTCAACGCGGTCACGCCGTTTGTGGGTTCTCTGAATGGAGGCCTGAATCCCGACGCGACATTGAGCAATGCATATCCATCAGGACTGGTTCCGGTGACCGGGAGCGCGCTCGGCGGATTGACCAATGTGGGGTTTAGCACCGGTGCAGTCTCCCCTAACCGGAAATCTACCTACGTCCAGCAGTGGACGTATGGATTCCAGTTCGCCCCGACGCCCAACGATGTACTCGACATTACTTACGTTGGCAACCACGGTACCCATATGATTGCCTCGGGGCTCAACACAGACCAATTGGATCCGAAGTACTTCTCCATGGGCAATGCGCTGGCGACCCTGGTTCCGAACCCGTTCTTTAGTTCCATTGCCCAAAGTGGCTGCGGTCTTAATAACCCAACCGTTGCGCAAGGACAACTGCTTCTTCCGTACCCGGAGTTCTGCAGTATCACGGAGAACCAGGATCCGGTGGGCTTTTCGAACTACAACGCCTTGGAAGTGAACTACACCCATCGCGTATCTCAAGGACTCACTCTGTTAGCCTCCTACACGTTCTCGAAGTTCATTGACGATGTCGCTGGGAGCACCGATTGGGCAAACGCGAACGGTACGTCGACTAGAAACGTCTACAACCTTGCTGCAGAAAAATCGGTGGACGCTACGGATGTTCCGCACAGTCTTGTTCTGAGCTACGTTTACGAAATTCCCGTCGGCAAGGGCAGGAAGTACTCTTCCGGGATGAACAGTGTGCTCAATGCGGTTGTAGGCGGATGGCAAACGTCCGGTATAGCTACATTCAAACAAGGGTTCCCGTTGGCAATCTCCAGTCCGGGCAATGGGCTCGATTACTTTGGCGCAGGCCAGCACGTGGATGTAGTCGGGGATTATCACATCTCAAACCAATCCCGCAAGCAGTGGTTCAACACCACGGCTTTCCAGCCGGCAGCGCAATGGACCTTGGGAGATGCTCCGCGATACTTCTCGGACCTGCGTGCGCCAGGCTACAAAAACTGGGACATGAGCATTCAAAAGTACTTCCCGATCGAGGAACGGTTCCGGTTCCAGTTCCGTTTGGATATGTTCAACGCGTTCAATCACACCAGCTACTACGCGCCGAATACGGCGTTGGGTTCTGGATCGTTTGGAACCATCAACGCATCGTTCCCGGGTCGACTGATGCAGGCAGCGCTGAAGTTTTATTGGTGATGCGTGCGGAGAATTAGGAACGTTGTTGCCTTTTGTGCGCTTCTCCTCGCTCTCAAAGGAGCAGCATTTTCACAGCCGTCCGGGCAACTTGAATCTCTGCTGGCCTCGGCGAAAGAAGCCCAGGCCAGGAGAGATTTCGAAGCCGCAGCCGAGTACTACCGTCAGGGAGTCACACTTCAGCCCGAAGTCGCTGAACTCCATGCCAATCTCGGACTCATGTACTACCAGACAGGGAAGAACGAGCAAGCGATCGACTCTTTCCTGCACGCGATCCGGCTGAAACCTAGATTATTCGTTCCAAACCTGTTTTTGGGACTCGATTATCTCAAGCTGAAGCGGTTCAATGAGGCGATACCTTACCTTAAAAGAGCAGCTCTTTCCCAGCCCACGGATCCTGAAGTACAACTGGCTCTTGGTCGGGCCTTCGCAGCGAGCGGGAAAACCAGGGATGCGATTGCTTCGTACCGCCGCGGGCTACAGCTTGATTCAGGAAATGCCGACGGCTGGTTCCGCCTCGGAGTGACGTATCTGGAGCAGGTGGAAGGCGACGCACGCATTCTCCTTTCGCGGCATAAGGGCTCGGGCTATTTCCACGCGCTGGTGGGGGACACTTTCGCCGAGCAAAAGGCATTCATTCAGGCAGCTGAGGCGTACAAAACCACCCTGGCATCCTCGGCATTCCCCTCAGGCATACACGCCGCTTACGGCTTCGTTCTCCTAAATCAGCACGATCTGCCGGGCGCGGAACTTGAACTCAACGCTGAACTCGCGGGCAACTCCGGCTCCCTCATGGCGAAACTAGGCTTGGCTCGATTGCGGCTTGAGCAAGGTGCGGCAGCAGAGGGGACGAGGGAAATTGCGGAGATATGGAAAGCGGATCCCAGTTTTTTTCGAGCTAACGCTTCTCGGTTCAGCGCCGGACTGTCCCGACAGCGCCTTTTCGAGTCACAGAGTGCCTTGGAGAAGGGACAAGTCAATGGAGAGATTCCGCAAGCCGCCGTTCTCCTGTTTCAAGGCGGCACAGCTAGTCAAGGCGGCACCGATTCGTCTCAGGACTTCAATGATCGGGCGGTGGATAGCCCTCCATCCGCCAAAACGCCGACGGGCACAGTCCAAGAGTTGTACGCCACAGGAAAATATGCAGAGTGCAGCGAAGCGCTATCGCCTCGACTGCAGCAGCTTCCAGCAAGGGAACTCCGACTCTTAGTCTCCTGCGCCTACTCCATTGCGAGATACCACGCCGCTTTGGATGCAGCTCAGAAGCTCGCTCTGAATCCGGCGACCGAAGCCGAGGGATTGTATTGGGAAACAAAATCGGCGGAGAAGCTGGCGACCGCAGCTTTGGCTCGTGCCAGCGAACTTGACTCCAATTCCCCCACGTTGCACGTTCTGCTCGGAGACGTTTACCGGCAACGAGAGAATTACCCGGATGCGGAACAAGAGTATCGAAAAGCGTTAGCGATTCAGCCAGCAGATGCCGGCGCCTTGTTCGGTTTGTCGCTGGCACTGCTTGCCGATTCAGATATCGACGGGGCGCTCCGGTTGGCGCAGGGTGCTTTGAAAACGAATCCCGATGATCCCGAGTTTAACGCCGTTATTGGAGAGATCCTTTCCGTGCAACACGATTTCTCGAGTGCGGAGCCATATTTAAAAAAGGCGCTGAACACGAAGCCCGAGTTGCTTCCTCACGTACACGCTTTACTCGGCCGAGTGTACGGCGAAACAAACCGCACGCAGCAGGCGATTACAGAGATGAAGCTCGGGCTCTCGGATGACAAGGACGGTCGGCTTCAATTTCAGATCGCCCGCCTCTATTTGAAGGTCGGAGATCAGAAGTCAGCGAAGGAAGCCTTCGAGGTTTCAGGACGATTGCGAAGCGAAGGGCTGACTAGGGCAGCCGTCGCAATACGGCAGGGCGAGAACAACGACGTGTCTCAATAGAGACTCTAAATTCCACAATTGTATTGCGGGCATACGAAACAGAGTGCGACATCTCTGCACACCGGGGGAAAATAATGCCACTTCGGCTAACCGAAATCGTCAAGACGTGCACGGCGCTCCTACTCATGATTTGCACTTCAACCGCATGGGCTGCGAATCAGTCGCGGTTCAACGTTAAGGAGGTGCATGAGGACTCGAACGGCGTAACCTTGACGACTATTGCTGGACTCATGCGGATTGAGGCGTGCGGAGACCACGTGATTCACGTTGTCGTTAGCTCCACAGCGGAGTTGCCGAGTCCGAAGGTGCCCGTCGCGACCAGGCCATGCAGGGGCGAGAGTCTCAAAGTTGTGGTCGGCAAGAAAGAAGTTGTCCTTCGGACTCTAGCCGTTACTGTGAATGTAGATCGAACGACTGGCGCCCTGACCTTCCTGACGAAAGATGGGGAGTCTGTGCTCGCCGAGCCGAAGGGTGGAGGAAAAGCATTCGACATACCCTCGCTATTCGAAACAAAAACCTGGCAGGTCCAACAGACATTTTCTTCGCCGTCCGACGAAGCGTTGTATGGTCTCGGCCAGCATCAGGAAGGTATTTTCAACCTCCGCGGTGTCCCGGTCCGACTGCATCAGGCGAACAGCAATATTTCGATTCCCTTCATGCTATCCAGTAAGGGATACGGCCTTCTCTGGAACAACCCATCTCTAACTGACTTCAATCCGGCCGACAGTGCCATCGAAATTGACGCGAAGACCGGTAGAGGCAAGTTCACCACCGGGGCGAAAGGAAGTTACGGCTTCCTGCTGGCCAGCGACAACAAGGACCAGCTCGTGGTGGACGTCAACGGCAAGCACGTGATTGATTTGGTCAATATGTGGACTCCGAGTTCGGGGTCCGGCATCGTGGACCTGGAGCCAAACAAGGAGTATGAGGTTTCTGCCAAGGGTGGTCCGGGCGGAATCCAGCTGTCGGCGCGTCCACCACAGGATACGACGACTTTTCGCTCCGAAGTGGGGCAGGCCATTGATTACTACTTCTTCTATGGACCAGAACTGAACAGCGTCATCGCGGATTACCGCCAGCTCACCGGCGCGGCACCCCTATTCCCCAAGTGGGTATACGGATACTGGCAGTGCCGTGAGCGCTATCACACCCAAAAGGAGATTCTCGACGTGGGGACGGAGTTCCGCAAACGCAAGCTTCCGGTCGACGCCTTGGTGCAGGACTGGCAGTACTGGGGCAAGTACGGCTGGAACGCAATGAAGTTCGACGAGAGCATTTACCCCGATCCCAAGGGAATGATGGACCAGTTCCACGCCTTGGACGAGCATGTGCCGATCTCGGTGTGGTCAAGGTTCGGGGAAGATTCCGATATTTACAAGCGGATGAGCGCCAAGTCTTTGTTGGTCGCGGGAACACCCTGGGTAGACTTTTTCAATCCCGAGGCGCAAGAAACGTTCTGGGCCGAACTCAACAAAGGGCTCTTTGAGTACGGACTCGATGGCTGGTGGATGGACGCCTCCGAGCCGGAGTTCGACATCCTGAAGGGCCGCCAGACGTTCCTCGGTAGCGGAGAGTCGGTGCGGAATGCCTATCCGCTCTTTGTAACCAAAGCGATTTACGAAGGGCAGCGCTCGACGACGGACCGCAAGCGGGTAGTGATATTTACACGCTCAGCGTACACCGGACAGCAAAGATACGCTGCCATCTCTTGGTCTGGCGACATTTCTGCCAACTGGATTACGTTCCAACGCCAGATCCCGGCAGGTTTGAACTTCAGCATGTCCGGCCTGCCCTATTGGACCACCGACGGTGGCGGGTTCTTCCGGCCGAAGGACCAATATACCAACGAGGCCTACCACGAGTTGCTGATTCGCTGGTTTCAGTATGCCGCATTCTGCCCCATCTTTCGGGTGCACGGTTGGACTTCAAACGCCGAGATCTGGAACTACGGCCCACGCGTTCTCGACGTTGCCACCCAGTTCGATGAGTTGCGCTATCATCTGCTTCCGTATATTTATTCCTCCGCTTGGGGCGTTACCCACGATGGGGAAACACTCATGCGGGCCCTCCCCCTCGAGTTTCCTTCGGATCCGCGTGCAAGAGCGGTCGCCGATCAGTTTCTGTTCGGTCCTGCGCTACTGATTAACCCAGTAACTACTGCGGGAGCCACGCAAAGAAGCCTCTATCTCCCCGCGAGCCACGATTGGATTGATTTTTGGACCGGCAAGAGCATGAGAGGTGGCCAAACTGTCACCGCGGAAGCTCCTCTCGACAGAATTCCGATTTATGTCAAGTCTGGCTCAATCATTCCATTCGGACCAGCCGTGCAGTCGGCTTCAGCCAAGGCAGATCCCATCGATATCCGCATTTATCCCGGGGCGGATGGAGATTTCACTTTTTATGAGGATGAAGGCGACAATTACGACTATGAACATGGTGCGTACTCCGTCATTCCCCTGCACTGGGACGACAAAGCCTCCACGTTGACGGTGGGAGAACGTCGCGGAAGTTTCCCGGGAATGTTGGAGCATAGGACGTTTCGGATTGTCCGCGTGAGGGAGTCAAATGGAGTCGGCATCGCAGCTCCCGAGAAGTTCGATACGACTGTCGAGTTCGAGGGAAAGGCTGTATCTGTACACGATGACGGCAGCATGTGATAGAACCCCTTCATACGGAGATCGCCGTGAAGAAAGTCAATCGCCGTGAGTTTGTCACCTCTGCCGCCATGGCAGGGGCGGGCGCTGTTCTTCCTGCCCGTCCAGTATCCGCATCTAGAAAGCATGGCGTGTGGGCCAGTTCTTCCAGCGCTCCGGCACTGATGGGGCGCGAAGTGGTTGCGTTGCAAGCGCGTCCTTTCCCGATGCAGAACGTCACGCTTCAGCAGGGACCACTCCGTGCGGCGGCCGAAGCCAACCGGAAATATTTGAAGACTCTGGCGCCTGACCGGTTGCTCCATACTTTCCGGTTGACGGCTGGTTTCCCCTCCTCCGCAGAACCGCTCGGCGAGTGGGAGAAGCCGGATTGCGAATTGCGCGGTCATTTTGCCGGTGGCCATTACCTTTCGGCGTGCGCGCTCGCGTTCGCCAGTTCCGCTGACGAAGAACTGAAGCGCAACGGCGACCTCATGGTGTCCGAGTTGGCCAAATGTCAGGCCCAAAACAAGAACGGTTATCTCAGCGCATTCCCGGTCGAGTGGTTCGACCGCCTGCGCGACGGAGTTAATGTCTGGGCCCCTTTCTACACCTATCACAAGATCATGGCCGGCCATCTCGACATGTACATGCATGCGGGCAACGAGCAGGCCCTTGGCACGGTTGAAAAGATGGCGGATTGGGTTCGTGCCTGGGCTGACCCTCTGGGCGAGCAACATATGCAGCGCGTGCTGCAGGTGGAGTACGGCGGCATGGGCGAGGTGCTCGCCAACTTGTATGCGGTCACCGGGAAGCAGGAGTATCTGAGGCTCGCCCAGCGCTTCGATAAGAAGAGTTTCTTCGATCCCCTCGCCGCGCATCGCGATGAGCTCAAAGGCCTGCATGTGAATACGCACGTACCGCAAGTGATCGCGGCCGCTCGTCTCTATGAAATGACCGGGGACAAGCGCTACTGGAATATTGCCGACTACTTCTGGAATGAAGTCACCAGCGAACGCGCCTATTGCACCGGCGGTATCAGCAACTTCGAATTTTGGCGGACGGACCCTGGCGTTCTGTCGAGCCAACTCAGCGGAGACACGGCGGAGGATTGCTGCGAATACAACATGATGAAGCTGACGCGGCATCTGTTCGCCTGGTTACCGCAGCCGCAATACATGGATTACTACGAACGCCTTCTGTTCAATCACCGCATGGGAACCATCGATCCGGAAACTGGAACAACGGTTTATTTTCTGCCGGTTGGCGGTGGTTACTCCAAGATCTTTGCTAAGCCTTTCGATTCATTCTGGTGTTGCAGCGGCACCGGAGCAGAAGAGTTTGCCAAGCTGACGGACTCCATCTACTTCCACGACGCCAACTCTGTCTACGTCAACCTTTATGTCGCCTCTGATCTGAACTGGCCGGAGATGGGAATTCGATTGAGCCAGAAGACCTCGTTCCCGGAGGAGCAGGGATCGACTATCACTGTTTCGGCAGCGAAGCCGGTTGATATTGATCTCAAGTTGCGCATTCCATACTGGGCGAAAAGTGGCTCGGTAAAAATAAACGGGCGCGCGATGCCCGCATTTGCGGATGCCGGCAGCTACCTGGTTCTGCGCGGGCCTTGGACGAACGAAGATCGAATTGAACTCAGTCTTCCCATGCACCTACACGCAGCTCCAATGCCTGACAATGAAAGCCTCCAGGCTGTGATGTACGGGCCGCTCGTGCTGGCGGCGCGCTTCGAAGTAGAGCCGCGGGGAAAATGGTATCGGCACTACCAGGCACAAACGAAGCAGGAGCCTTCGCCGAGTCTGCAATTCAAGGGTAAGATTGACGATCCGGCGAGTTGGATACAGCCCGGACCTGGAAGTCTCGAGTTCGGCGCGGTCTCACAGGGGCGCCCGATGGTCTTTGTGCCTCTGTCGAGCGTTTTGCATGAGCGCTATTTCGTCTATCACGAGGTGCGTTCCTGAACTCGTTCGCTAGAATCATACGAGGGCGGACGTAGGGCAGGCGAATTCCTGCGGCATTCCGAACCAACGGGGGAACTGCTCCTGAGGTATGACGATTACCCGTCGTTCATTCGTCATGTTGTCGCTATGCGCAGCCGCCAGCCGGGCAATCGGCCAGCAGGGCGTGGCGTCCCGCGATCTAAAAGCGCAACCTGCGCCTCCCCCTTCCGGACGGCCGTTTAACGCCCGATTTACCGACATTGCGCAAGAGGCTGGATTGCGCGCTCCTATCATTTACGGCGGAGTTGAGAGCAAGAAGTACATCCTCGAAGCCAACGGCTGCGGGTGCGCCTTTATCGACTACGATAACGATGGCTGGATGGACATTTTCTTATTGTCCGGGACCCGCCTCGAGGGAGACCCTCCTGAGGCTACCAACCGGCTCTATAAGAATAACCGCGACGGCTCGTTCACGGACGTGACCGATAAGGCGGGCTTGCGGGCCGTTGGCTGGGCGAACGCCGTTTGCGTCGCTGACTATAACAACGATGGTTCCGACGATATCTTCTGCACCTACTTCGGACAGAACCGCCTCTGCGGCAACAATGGAGATGACACGTTTACCGACGTGACCAAGCAAGACGGCCTTTGGGAAGATGGTCCGCCGCGTTGGGGTGCCGGGTGCGCATTCCTGGACTATGATCGCGACGGCCATCTCGATCTGTTCGTCTCGAACTACATCCGCCTCCATCTGCAACACGCTCCCGTGCCCGGCCAGAACTCCACCTGCAACTGGAAGGGCGTCCCTGTGAACTGTAGCCCCGCGGATTGCCGACTGGCAGGCACGTCCTCTACCACGACAACGGGGATGGTACGTTCACGAACGTGACCAAGCGGGCGGCGCATTGCCGCTGCCAGCGAAAGCTATGAGCCGCATCCCGGCCATGCTGTTCGACGTGTGGGATCGGTCCTCGGTCTGTGAGCCTTTGGTCGAAAATATTTTCCACAGGACCTTGGACAATCGCAAATCGAGCGGGAGCGGTTTGCGAGATGCTTATTCGCCAGCCCACACCAGCATCGGCAAATTGCCGTACTGGCCGGGTTCGCTGTAAAAGGCGCCACCTAGAGCCAGCGGCGAAAGAAATCGGAATCGTGGGCCATTTCGGTTGGCACACGTTCCTGCATACGTACGCGACGTTCCTCAAGGGGAACGGCGAGGATGTGAAGGTTGTGCAAAAGCTAATGCGGCACGCACACATCCCCGTCACTCTGAATGTTTAGAGGGGTGCTATGCGCGGAAACAGCGGGTGCCTGATTGGTTCTGTGCTGGGAGTCGGTGACAGGGCAGCGTTCTAACCAACTGAACTACGTCCCCACTCGCCAAATCAACGAGATGCGCAATCGCCAGTGTTTATGCGGCTTTGCACAATTTGCATATCGCGCACCGGTTGCCCCGGATCGCCCAAAAGAGCGCCGTTTCTGGCTGAACCGCCCACAAACCGCCTACAAATTGTGGCTTCACTCTGCGCCTTAGCGATGTGCAAGAAGGCCTGCGCGGTCCACTCCAACCGATCCAAGTTGTCACTACTTCGGATCTCACCGCCAACCAGATTTGAAGAAACCTCTAGCACAGAAATATCCTAACAGCTTCTCTCAGAACGCGAAAGGTCAGGGTCTCAATTGTTTGCTTGCGACACCGATTCCAGCATCACTCTGTCGGATTTTCTTTGTCTTAGAAGGGGTGACTCCGTAGTCCCGGGCTGCGCCGCTTGCTCGTTGAGTTCCTCAGCCGGCGAATGCGTCGTCGCGAAATGTGCTTCGCATCCTAGAACCATGGTTCCGTGGGCTGCAAATGCGGCGAACGGATCAAGGCAGCGATAAAAGGATCTTCCGCATTAGCTTTCTTCTACAGTGCGGTTTTTCCCTCTTGCCGCTCATGCGTCGGTCGTTCGTCACCTAATGGGCTGCCAGCGACGCCTCATGTGCTCGACGCGAGGCAAAATACTTGTCCAACACATTCAGCCCATTCTCATTGACCAATAGGCCCGCCTTCGTACTTCCTGCCTCGATGTGCAGCACCTGCGGTGCGGCATCGTCGTAAGCTGGCCACTTCGGCAGGCCAACACCGTTGGGATCACCGGTTTTGGCGAAGTTGGTCCAGTAAGTTCGCATCATCTCCGACAGAGACTCGTCTTTCGGAGTTGGGGCGGGACGAGCGTGTTCTGTAAGCTGTCGGAACACATAGGGAAGCTCGGAAGCGTGGCGCGCTCCAGAACCGGCGCCTTCGGACCCAGGAGGGAGTTCAGCCTTTTCGTCGAAGTAGTACAAGAACACCTTAGACCTGCCTGTTTTCGTTTGCAGGCCAGCCCACACCCAGGCGTTCCAGCCAAAAGCTGAGTCGCGGATTAGATCGCGCGCCGTTCTCTGCTGGGCAGGCGTTTCACCGCCCGGGTAGGCAGCCAGAATCTTGTCCGCAAACTGCTGGTACCGCTCGCGCACACTCTGAATGTAGGCTTCCTGTGATTTAGGGTTTCCAAACAACAAACCTTCGTCAGAGTTGTAGCCCGTCAGGACCGGGATGTCATTGTATTTACCTGACTCGTAGAGCTTGTACTGGTCTCCCGCAATGACCCAACCGTCGACATTCGGACGAGCGAACCCGAATTGATGAGGTACCATCGTTTGCAACTTCTCGGCCGGGATCTTCCGCAACTCCGCGATGTTCGAAACGGTTATTGATGAGAGCCACTGTGCGGCTTTTTTCTCAGCACTGGACAACGGTTCGGCTTCGCCAAATGATGCGTCGGCCCGCACCGGTCCGAATGTCGCTCCGCTCTCAGCGATCGCTCCACGAAATAGACCTTTGGTCAGTGGTGATGCACAGAGGATGCTTACCGCAGCCGCACCGGCGGATTCGCCCTGTATTGTCACCTTCTTGGGATCGCCGCCAAATGCGGAGATGTTCTTCTGAACCCACTGGAGCCCTGCAATCATGTCGAGGATTCCGTAGTTGCCCGATACATGATGAATACTTTCGGCACTCAGTTCGGAATGAGCCAGAAAACCGAACACACCAAGGCGATACGCAATCGAGACGACGACTACTCCTTTCTTAGCCAACCATTCGCCGTGGTAAAGCTTCTCGGCCGGTGCGCCCGCTACGAAGCCGCCCCCGTGAATCCAAACTAGAACAGGCAGCTTCTCTCCGGCGGTCTTGGCCGGCGTCCACACGTTCATGTACAGACAATCTTCGCTGGGTGCGGGCAGATCTGCGATTGCGGCATTCGTCTGTACACAAGCACGACCAAACTGGTCTGCTGCGCGCACTCCTTCCCACTTGGGCGCGGGCTGCGGAGGTCGCCAGCGAAGATCCCCTATCGGCGGAGCCGCATAAGGAATACCGCGATATACTTGGAGCTCATCCTCGACGGTACCCTTAAGCAGGCCACTTTCCACTTTGACGGTCTCAGCGATCGCAGCGTTCGTGAGCAGTACCAGGGTTGCGAGAGACAATATCTCAATCGCGATTGCGTACTTCAAAGGAATCTTGGGCACTCGCATTCCTCCATTCATAAATGTGCTTCCATACGCTGTTCGAATCCACGCAGCACGGGCGTAGATTGTGCGACCGGAATTTCATACATCGGTCTCGACCCGACTACTTCCTTACTGAAGAGCAGCCCCCCCGTTCAAAATCTCCTGCAACTGGCTTGATGTAATCGGTGGAGTAGCACCTCTCTGAGTGGCCACCCAGGATGCAAAGCGATTTGCCGCTTCGCTGATGTGCTGCAATGGATTTCCGCGAACGTAGTGATGCGCAAGACACGCCGTAAATGCGTCCCCAGCGCCAACAGCGTCCGCCACCTTGACCTGGACCCCCCCGTGCTCAACCGTTTGCTCTCGTGACACCAGCAGGCTGCCCCGATCAGCGCGCGTTATACAGACAAGCTTCAAGTCGCAGTCCTGTAGCAATCGTCGGGCAATAACTTCGGCAGCTCCCGCACCCAAATGGAAAAGAAATGAAACCTGAGTCAGTTCCTGCTCGTTTAGCTTGATGATGTCGGCATATTGAAACGACTTGCGCAGCACGTTTTCGTTGTAGAACGACTGGCGGAGGTTCACGTCGCATATGCGAAGGGCCTTTGGTGAAGCATTGCGCAGAAAACGATCGATCGTATCCGCAGAGGTCACCGAGCGTTGCGCCAACGATCCAAAACAGATGACGTCAGCTCGAGCAGACAACTCCTCCCAATCTGCGGTCCATTCCAGAAAATCCCACGCTACGGGTTCCTTGATTGTGAAGTTCGGTTGACCTGTTCCGTCAATTGTTACGGTTGCGATGCCTGTTTCGTGAAAATCGTCTCGCTGGAGGTATGAGGTGCTCAGACCCAATTTCTGCAGGAGCTGGCAAGCTTCACGACCAAATTCATCATTTCCGGCACGACTGGCGACAATTCCCTGATCTCCAAGTACGTTTGTCATGTAAGCGAAGTTTGCGGGAGCGCCACCCAATACCCTTCCTGTAGGCAGAATGTCCCAGAGAACTTCGCCTAGCCCAATCATGAGTACCGGCCTAATCATGAATTCATTCTCTATACAGACTGTGGGCAACCATCACTGAAATAGCTTCGGCGCAAAGTCGGCTAGATACTTGCGCCATACGGTCCATACATGGGCTCCCGAACTTTCGACCCACACGTGTTTGATTCCAGCCTTCTGCAAAGCTTCGTGAGAACCTTTCACGGGCGCAAGCAGAAAGTCATCACTGCCAACACCAATCCACAATAGATGTAATTGCTGATTGAGTTTTGCGGGATCGGCAAAGGCGCCGTCGTAGTCCTTCGCGGTATCTGTTACGAAAAGGGCTGGACTGAAGGCCCCGAGATATGAGAACAGATCCAAATGGCTGAGTCCGATGCGAACAGCCTGACCGCCGCCCATCGAGAGGCCAGCCAAAGCGCGGTGGTCCCGGTCAGGAATAGTTCGAAACTGATTATCAATAAACGGGATCAAATCTTTCGTGATGATGTTGTCAAACAGAGTGTATTTTTCTGCTTTGAGTGCGTTGGGATTCGGCCGAGGCGGCGGTGTGGTTGGAGCTGTTCCCGGCCGAGGCGCTGGAGGCGGTGAAAAAGTGACACCGGTCATGCCGTTTTCGTTGACGATGATCATCGGTTTAGCTTTTCCGGACGCAATCAGATTGTCGAGAATGAAATTTTCATGGCCCTGCAGGCTCCAGCCAGTCTCGTCCTCGCCCCATCCGTGCTGGAGATATAAAACTGGATAGCGATCGGAGGTTCGGTCGTACCCCGGAGGTGTGTACACGTAGGTCCTCCTCCAGTCCCCGGCCGCTTTCGAGAAATACCATTCCGCGCGGACTGCGCCGTGTGGTACGTTCCTGGCGGCGAAGAATTCTGATTCGGGCGCGGGTACTTCGATGGCACTGACCTCTTTGCGGGCAGCAAAGTAGGCTCTGCTTCCCGGATCGGTAGAATCGAATCCGTCAACAGAGACGAGGTAATAGTGAAAGCCCGGCAGGAGCGGCTTGCTTGTGACCTCCCAAAAGCCTCCGTCGCCCTTGACCATGTCATATGGTGCTTGGCCCAAGTCCATGAGGAGTTGGACCCTTTGTGCCTGATCCGCTTGCATCCGGAACGTTACGCTGGAATCCGCATTGAGGCGGGGATACGGCGCGCCCGGCACATTCGTCGACAATTCATTCGATTGATTCTGCGCGTGGCTGAAACTACAAACTAAAAATATTAGTAAGGCAATCTGCTTCATGTCCCCTCCAGCATTGCTATTTCTTCGCGTCAACGTTCCGGGTGCTCTTCAGAACCGAGAGATTGATCGCATCAGCCATCGCTTTGTAACCAGCGGCGCTAGGATGAAGGTGATCGCCCGAGTCACAGGCCGCTCGCAGCTTATTTGGGCTTTGGGGATCGCGAACAGCGGCATCAAAGTCAATGCTACCGTCGAAGGCGCCGCTAGAGAGAATCCAGTGATTGACAGTCTCTCGCGCCGATTCGCCCTCGGAGCTGTAGTAGTCGGCACCTTCGAAAGGCGTAAGAGTTGCTCCGAACACTCTGATCCCATGTTGATGAGCGCGTTCGATGATTTGTTGCAGACCCATAATGAGGTCCTCCGCGCTGACCACCTCATGGGTGAACGGAGTCTCCTTCACTATGGTGCCATTCGGTAATCGTGGCTTCATCTGCGGCCAGCCGATATCGTTGATCCCTTCGAGGACGATCAGCGTCGAAACGCCGGGTTGCGCCAACACATCGCGATCAAGTCTTGTTAACGCACTTACTCCGGCGCCATCGTGCAGGATTCGGTTACCACCGATTCCTTCGTTGACAATGGCCAGGGTCGCCAAGGTTGGTCCGGCCGCGAGACGATTCGCCAGTAGATCCGGCCAGTCCAAATACTCGCCTTGCTTCGCCCCAACGCCATCGGTAATCGAATCGCCGAACGTAACGGCAGCTGAGGTCTGAATGGGGGCCCACACCTCAACGTCTGCCAGCCAGTACCACGAGCTTTTAGTAGTCGGATTCGGTATGTCTTGTCGAGTGGTGAAATCACCTGACTCGGAGATATAAGTTTCGTGCTGGGCCCAAAAGTGAACGCTAGAAGACTCGGTCTTCTCCTGCAGGTAAAGAGTTACGGCAAGCTCGCTCAAAGGCAGTACCTTCCACTCAACCGGGTCGCTGAGTATGGGCGCGCCTGGCGGAACGGTAACCGATGCTTTGCCGCCGAATGTCACAGTGTGGTCAGACTCGGGCACGATCGCAGACGCTTTCGATGAAAGCGCGACGTGCGCGGAAGCGATTTTCAAAGAGGTGGTCCCAAACGCATTCGAGAACCTGATGCGCAGGCGTTCTCCACCAATCGTTGGCCTCACAACCATGCGGATGGTCTGGTTCTCGAATACGGGGGAAGGTGGAAGCCCTGGAAACGGTAGTGGAGCGTGTACGGCAGTGCTCCAGGCAGTGACCCAATGTCCGCTATTAGAGGAATCCTCAGCCCAGACCTCAACATACAGAAGCATTGCCAGGCAGAACGCCCCAATGATCCGCAGAATCGTTTTACTCCGCACTATGGCTCCTCTCCGATCCAGCGTCTTCCTTTATGCCGGCATCCAAAACGGATCACCTGATGGGATGAATCCGATTGGCACTTCAGTCACAAATGTCCGAAGCCATTGGGCACATTCGTCCATGCCGGCCTCCTCGCCCCCCTCATGGGGAAGCTGGATCAGAGCCTTCTTCTGCCCCGAGGCAATCGCATCTCGCACGTACTCGGCGGCTTCCCACTCGCGACATTCAAAGACGATCAGGACGTCAACATTTGGCAGCGCCTGCATACACTGTTGAATGTAATGCCCAGCGTGAGCAAGCTTCGTCACTCTCAATTTGGGATCGCCGACCAACCGCATGCTGCGCGTCTTCAGCTTGCTCTGCATGTCTCTTGCTAATTCCTCGAGACTCGTTTCCGGGATGAGATATTCACGCGAAAAAAGACTCGCCGCTGGCGACGCATAATTCTCCCATCCCATGGCTTTGTTCCAGCCGGCGAAAATTCCATCGGGACGGTGCGCATGCCAGTGATCGTGAAACCGCCAAACCACCATCTTGTTCTTTTCAAGGAAATTGACTTTGTAGTTGTAAAGGGGATCGTACCGTACATCCGAGACTACGTCGGCAGCGCTCCAAAAGGTTGGCTCATGCGTGATCACGAAGTTGTTGCCCCCCGCGATGGAGCGTTGGAGGAGATCAAGCGTGGACATGAACGTTGTCGTAATCCCGGTTATAGGAGCATCCGGGTCACCGATCTTGAATTCATCAGCAGTTGGAGTGTGCCAGGGCACTCCGACCTTCTCTTTGATTCGCGCCACCACTTCACGAGCCGTTATTGACGAGCCCGAATGTCTCTGCGCCTGCATGAGTAGCGGAGCCATCAGAAGCCCGCTTCCGGTGACCTGGCAGAATCTTCTACGGGATAGTTTCATTTCTTCCATCACACATCTTGCCTATCCGAGTGTCCAGAATGGCTCGCCCGCCGGCATCCACTCAATGGGAACCTCACTAACGAAGCCCTTCAGCCATTCCGCCATCTCTCCGCTGCCGGGTTCTTCGGATGCCTCGTCCCCCAGCAGAACTAGCCCTTTTGCTTTGCCCGCGGTCACGAGATCCTGGAAGTAGGGGCCCACTTCCCACTCGACCGCATCCCCTGCAATGATTAAGTCGAGGTCAGGCTCACGGAGGATTCGCTCCGCATCAGCCACGAGAAGCAGTCCGTGCGTCAGGGCAACTTTGCTCACCTTTGCTTCTGGCTTTCCTATGACTCGCACACCATGAACATTCAGTTTCTTCTTGATACCCTCGGCGAAACTGCCCAGTGAAGTTGTGGGTAACCGGAAATAAACATTGCGGGCGTCATAAGCATCTTCGGCGCTGCCCAATTTCACGTGAGAACTGTCCCACCCAAGTGCGCGCGAAAGTCCGCGCAACTGGCCGTCTGTCTTTCGCGCATCCCAGTTATCAAAGAAACGGATGATGACCAGATTGTTCTTTGATATAAACTCCTGCTTGGCGCGCCAGACAGCGTCGTTGTCAAGGAGTTCTTTCGAAGGCGCTGGACCATTCCTCCAAAATGCTGGAGCGCGTTCGCCCCGGCTGTAACTAGGAGCCTCGCGGCAGATGACAACGTTCTTACCTGAATTTGCGGCTTTGCCAAGGACATCGAGGGTTGGCGTGAATGTGGTCGCAATCCCCGTGACCGTGGTCTCACCACTTCCAAAGAGGATACCGTCGGAAAAGCCATCGGAGCGCTGACTCTGCCACGGAACTCCGACGTTCTTCTGTATCCGCTCGATCAACTGCTGACTACTGATCATCGAATGTCACCGCGTTCCATCTGCACCCGCAACCGAGGCTCGTTGCGAATTCACCGCAGCGCCCAAATGCCGATCAAAGAATCTGATCATTACGTTGAATGCGTCCTTCGACTCCGGAACATCCGCGTTGTAGAAGAACCCGTGGAATAGACCTTCCCATACGTGGAGCTCAGCCTCGACGCCCAGTTTCACCAACTGCTCGTGCGTGTAGAGAGCAGAACTTAGTTCAAACCCTCGAGTGCCGGTGATGATGAGCGTTGGGGGAAACTTCGAGAGAACCTCTGGCGAATCGACTGGGGAGACGAGCGGATCTTTAGGGTCCGTATCCTTGAAATAGCCGAGTGGCGGCCGCGCTCCTGGCTTGATGGGAGGCGCTAGGCGAGCCTCGCCGAGCGGCATCGCGGTATAGAGCGCATCCCCGCCAAAAATGCCTCCTGCCGATGCACAGAAAATACCAATCGCCCCGGGTAAAGGTAGTGAGTGCTTTTGAAACCAGGCGATCGACATCGCGGTCTGCATCCCGCCAGCCGAGCAACCGTAGATGCCAATGTTCTCTGGTTTGTGATTCTTCAACAAGTCCTGATAGACAATGGCCACATCCTCGCTGGCGGCAGGAAACTTGTTGCCCGGTCCCTCCCTGTAATCGACGCTGACGACTTCGATCTGCCCCAGCGCAGACACGGGAATAGATTCCAGTTCGGCGCAACCCGGCCAGCAACCGGAGAATCCACCGCCGTGAAGATTGATTAATACGCGCTCTTTGTTTTTCCCAGCGACTCCACTTTTCGGGGTGTAGTCGTACACGTGCACGCCGCCAACCTTTCCGTCTTTCCGGTCGACAGCAAACAGTTCGCGGTCCCGTGCGATGTACGGCTTCATGAATCGCGGCACGCCTGCATCTTGTTTCAGGATTTCCGGATCCTGCATGTCTTTCAGATGCTGGGTGAGATATGCCTTCGCTTCGGGACTCAGAAATGTGGACACGGGTGCGGTTTGGGCCGGTATCTCGACAGTGCCGTCCGCTTGGACCACAACTTTTTTCTGCTCCGGGGCAGAGCTGTCTTGGGCAGAAATTGCGAGGGTGAAGAACAGGCTGAGACAGGCGAAGGACAACATTATTACCCGAGGACGCTTCGACATGATTACGAGCCTCTTACTATCGAGGATGATTTTGTTCAGCAGAAGAGTGAGCACCGCCCATTGCTGGGCGGTGCCGTTATGGGAGCGGCTAGAAACCAACTCGCAGACCGAATTGAATTGCGCGAGGCGGGTTCACCTGTGACGTCACAATGCCGAAGTTTGGCGTTCCTACCTGCTCGTTTGGCGCACCGAATCGTACATGATTGAACGCATTGAAAAACTCCGCTGTGAATTGCAGGTACACACTCTCTGTGATGTCGTTGCGTTTTGAGATTGAGAAATCCCAGTTATTCATGTGATCCATGCGGACGGCATCAAGGTTTCGGGGGGCGTTGCCGAACCTCACCTCGCTGCCGGTGTCCACAGGCTGGAAGCAGGCCGTGTTAAACCAGCCACTGGCTGCCCTACTTTCACGCGAGCCCGAAGTTTTCAGATCGCAGCCCGCAACAAGATCGGGCCGCATCCATAAGCCTTGAGCTCCGAAGTATCCCTGGCCACCGCCTAGTTGGCTAAGTGCAGACCCGGGGAAGAATTGGTACGAACTTATGGGTACACCGCTCCGTATGGCGGTGATGCCGTTGACCCGCCATCCACCAACTACCGCGTTGAGTGCTCCCTTGGCATCCGACAGGAAGTGCTTGTTGCGACCGACAGGCAAATCAACACCGTACCCAATGGAAAGATTCTGAGGAATATCGTAAGAACTTAAAGAATATTCGTGATCGAGATGGTTGTTGTCCTGGGTCGATCCTCCGAAGATGAAGCCTTCGTCCAAAAAGGCGCTTGAGCTGTCAGTGTTGGACATCAGTCGCGACCATGTGTAAGCCACACTGAGGATGCCTTTCGAACCAAACCGCTTCATGAAAGACGTCTGCAGTGAGCGGTAATTTGACGTGCCTCTGTGCGGATCGAGGAACAGAACTCGCTCGTATTGCGGAAACGGCAGTAAAAGCTGTCCAGTCGAAACCGTTGGTCCTGAGAGGGGTCCCGGAGTCGTAATAATTCCGAAGAACGGATTCGGAACCTGAGCCAACAACGCAGCCGGTCCCATGGAAAAATACTGATCGGGCAACTGATTCTGGTTGAAATTCGAAACGGTAGCCCACCCTTGTAGAAGAAGATGAGTGCCCCTCGATCCTGCGTATGCCACCGTAAGGGAGGCATCCTTGCCGATCTGTCGTTCGACTGCCGCGTTCCACTGCTGCACATATGGCATTTTGTCGCCGGGCGTGCGCATGGCAAAGATGCCCTGTCCGTAGAAGTCATCCGGGGTTGCATTTCGCCGCAGTGCCGTGGGGAGCCCGTTAGGAAATGGGTTCGCGACCGTGGCGGTGGGACCGCCCGAAGCTGGAGCTAGATTCACAGGCGACAGGTTCGGTCCGTCTTGGCTGAGCGTGCTGGGCGGATAGGAAATACCATACGCCCCGCGCAACACGGTTTTATCGGTGAGGCGGTAGGCTAACCCAAGACGCGGCGAGAAAAGCTTCCAGTGCAGATAGTCTTCTCTCTGCAAACGCCATGACGGGCTATTAACGAGGGCCACATTCCCCAGCAGCTGTTGTGTCTGCCCAGTGACTGGATTTAAGAATGATCCCAGAGGGCTGGCCTGCTTCGGCAGAAACACAGTGTCATTGTTATTCGCTTCTGAGAACACACTGGGCTGGTCCCAGCGGAGACCGGCAGTAATGGTGAGCTTTCTGGTGGCCTGGAAAGTATCGTCGACAAAGAAAGCGTAGGACGTGAAGTACGCCCTGGAGCCGCCAATCATTCCGGGCGCTACCTGCGTGCCTTGTGCGCCAATGACGCCAAGCAGCGCCGAGGCGACAGCGGAGCCGCCCGCGCCGGACGTGTCCGCGGTAGCCCCTTGGTCGAAGTTCAGCGTCAATACTCCGTTCTCCGGATCGGAGATCCACTGCACATGGCGTAGGAAGCCACCAACCTTAAGCTGCTGCCGACCCAAGATTTTCGTGAGGCTTCCCGACAATCCATACACATTTTGGTGCCAGAAGAGCTGCGAACCAATGCCATTGCTTCCAGTGACTCCAGAGTTATCGTTGAAGCTCATTGCCGGAAAGTTCGCTGGACCCACAAGCTGGCCTGCAAGGCCTGCCCAACCGGAACCGAATTGAGAAAGGTCAACGCCTTGGCTGTCCGGGAACTCGTGTTGGAAGACACGCAGATAGGAGAGGCGCAGATCCAGAATTGTAGAGGGATTGAAGGCGTGAGTATCGCCGAGGATGGCTGAATTCGTGTAGAGGCCAGTGTGGCCCTGACCCGAAGTGTGGGTCCCCCACGCATCATAGGCGTTGCTATCTGCCTTCCAATATGCGTACCGGGCAAACAAGGCGTTCTTGTCGGAAAAACGATGGTCCACGCGAGCGTTGTATTGGGCGTTGATTCCTCCGGTGGCCATCTGGGTGATGAAGTTGTTCACAACGCCCGGCCGGTTAGGAGCGGGATACGATTTCGCAAACAGTGCCAGAGCACTTTGATCGAGGCTGTTGCTGCAGATTGTGTTGAGAACACCGTTGCACTGAAATTGTGGGCTTCCGGGCTGGCTTTGGTCATAGATTGGGGGCAGCCCTGCAGCCGTAAAATTTCCTCCCAGCTCGTCGGATGTAGGAACTGTGTTCGTCACGAGCGTTGCCGTCTTTAGGACCTCGCGTTCGAATCCGAAGAAAAAGAACGTTTTGTCTTTGACGACCGGTCCGCCCAGCGTTGCACCAAACTGGTTTTGAATGAGCGGCACGCGAGCAAGCCCAGCCTGATTCGAGAAGTAATCGTTCGCGTTCAGAACCTTATTGCGCAAGTACTCGTATCCGGTTCCATGGAATTTGTTGGTTCCCGACTTGGTGGTGAGGTTGATGATTCCTCCCGCGTAGCTTCCATACTCGGCGCTAACATTGTTGGTAACGACGCGAAACTCCTGCACCATGTCCTGAGTGGGAATGAGCGAATTAAGATTGCCGGCAGGCGCGTTGGATGCAACGCCATCGATGTAGAACGAACTCTGGTTACCAAACCCGCCACCGATCGCGTAGTTGCCAAACCCAATAGCATTGGTTCTCGCGCCGCCGGCCTGGTTCGAGACAGCATTGCCATATGTCCCACCTTGAGCCACGACCCCCGGTACCAGCGTGAGCATATTGTTGACGTTCCTGCCGCTCAATGGAATGCTCTCCACCTCCGTCTGCGAGATGGTGGTTCCTAGAGATGCACTGTCCGTTTGTAGAGGAGGCGCCTCAGTAGTCACCAGCACGCTCTCCGTTGCACTGCCGACCTGCAGCTTCGCGTCAACACGGGTCGCAACGTCTACCTGGACTTCCACGTTGTCCTGAATAAACTGCTTGAATCCTTGCGTCTGAACGTCAATGCGATATATCCCGGGTACGAGATTTGGAAACGAATACGTTCCCGCACTGCTCGTCTGCATCGTGCGAGTCTCGTTCGTACCTAGATTGGTCAGCTTTATGGTTGCCCCAGAGACGTTGGCTCCGCTCGTGTCCGCGACGCTTCCGACAACACTTCCGAATCTGACTTGAGCGCCTGCATTTGTGCACAGAACGGCGACAGCAGAAAAGGCCAGGAATATTGATAATAGCGATGCACCCAGACGCCGACTCGGCGAGTTCCCGTCAACCCGCGGAAATTGTGAGCTGTTCTGGCAGGAGCTTCGAGTATCTTTACTCTGGAGCAATGCATGGAGACTCGCTAGAAGATCGAGCATTTTGTCACCTCTTTCAACGTGGAAAGACGACACACCGGATTTTGCAGGCTGGCCCTCACCCGAAGTCGCGATTCACTGCTCATCATCGCTCTCAGAGCCAACGCAACATCCGCTAGCCAGCAACGAGAACCTGAATTGAACTAACCTGGATGAACTTCTATCGGGTGCATTCGCAAGCTGTCAAGATAATTGGCAGACAACTACCACAAAGTTGTCTATACCGTCTTTGAAGAATCACTGTTCTCAGAAGTCGAATCGCGTGCTTTCAAAGCGAATCAATCACTCGACAGCACAGAGGAAAGCCCGCGCAGTTCGATTTGAATTGTGGCGTGTCAGACGCGGCACAATAGATGGGAGTAATGTTCAGAGTCGCTTGTGACCGTTGCGATTCACTGCCGGCGCACTGCACGATTTGCGCATAATCAACTCGCATCTCAGCAACACGTCGCGCGGCGGCAAATCGGGATTGGCGATTCGGTCCAGCATGACAGCGATAGCCATTCTTCCGATATCCCGGCACGGCTGGTGCAGCGTCGTCAGTGGCACGGGCAACAGGCGCGCGTACTTAACGTCATCGATTCCTACGATTGAGATGTCCTCGGGTATTCGCTGACCGAGCGATATCAAGGTGTGCATAAGATTCCCGGCCGTCAGATCATTGGCGCACACAAAGGCATCAGGGTGATCTTTCTTCAGCACCGACCTGATGAACTTCATGTCGCTAGCATCTCCGATAGTAACCACGTCACGGATTGATCTCCCGCCTTGGGACAAGAGTGCTTCGCGATAGCCCGCTATCCGTGCATCGACAGTCGGCGCAGAGTTCGGGCGAGCAAAGAACGCGATGCGCTTAGCCCCAGTCTTTATCAGGCATTCCGTGGCAAGGAATCCTGTTCGACGATTGTCGATTCCCACCAGGTCGTACTTGCTACGCTGCGGATAGGGCTCGAGGTCCCGATCCAACAGCACCATGGGAATGCCAGCGCGATCAAAAGCAGCGACGATCTTGTGGTTTGACTGAAAGCGATTGGCGCTGAATTCTACTGGAGCAAAGAAGACCCCTGAAACCTTCTGCGAAATGTACTGTTCGCACAGTTGTTCGGCCGCTTGCTCCTTCTCCTGCTCCTGGGACACGGTATTACCCCACAACAACGAATGATGCATTGCCTCTTGAGCTTCCATCATCCCTTTACAGATCGCTTCAAAGATTTCGGTTTGTCCCAACTCGGGGATTAGTAATCCGAAAACATGGGAGCCTTTATGGGAATTCGAAGACGCATAGGTGCCGGATCCAACGCGTCGGGTAACGAGCCCTAACGACTGCAGCTCGTGCATCGCGCGGAATACCGTCATCCGTGAAGCGCCAAAACGCCGAACCAGTTCCGCTTCGCTTGGCAAGCGCTTTCCTGGCTTATAACGGCCTGACGAAATCTCGCTCTGCAGCTTTTCGAATATCTGCCGGTATTTATAAGTTGGCATGGGGTCCCCGGTTCTTCCTGCCTGTCGCACTGCTTGCGACAATCAGCGGACCAGCATACGCTTCGGCGCCAAGGAGTGCCATATACAACTTAAGCAGCAATGACGAGCAATTGTCTTGACACCTCAATACTGTCGATTCTAAAAGTGTCTCTCGCTTCATAGCCTCATACAAGAAGAGTTCTATCGTGGTGGAATGAAGCGAGATGCCTCTTGCTTTCATGCCAACGGTCCATCGGTGAGAAACCAAGTCCAACTCATCACGTATGTCGACCGCCTCGCCGGCGATCTCGATCGACTCAAGGAGCTGCTGGACCGCGAATGGTCCGGGCTTTTTGGGGGCGTACACCTGCTCCCTTTCTTCACTCCAATCGATGGAGCCGATGCGGGTTTCGATCCCGCCGATCACACTGAGGTTGACTACCGACTCGGCGACTGGGACGACATACGCGTCTTAGGAGAACACCTGGAGCTCGTCGCCGATCTCATTGTCAACCACATATCCAGCGACTCCCCGCAGTTCAAGGATTTCTCAGAACACGGTGCCGCGTCACCTTTTGCCGGAATGTTTCTGACCTACGACCGTGTCTTTCCTTCGGGTGCGCGCGAGGAAGAACTGCTGCGCATCTATCGTCCACGTCCCGGGCTGCCGTTTACCCACGTGACGCTGAAGCGCGGTGAAAACCGCCTTTTGTGGACAACGTTTACCCCGCAGCAGATTGACATCGATGTGAAACATGCGGAGGGGCAAGCCTATCTGAAAACGATCCTCAAACGCTTTCAAGCCGCTGGGGTAAAGATGATTCGGCTCGATGCGGTCGGCTATGCGATCAAGAAGCCCGGAACGAGTTGTTTCATGATCCCGGAGACTTTTCACTTCATCGCGGAGCTCACTTCGCAAGCACATGCCTTGGGCATGGAAGTACTCGTTGAAATTCACAGTCACTACCGGCAACAGCTGGAAATCGCACGTCAGGTGGATTGGGTATACGATTTCGCGCTTCCTCCACTCATCCTTCACACTCTTTTCACGCAGGATGCGAGGGCACTTGGACAGTGGCTTTCGACACGACCTCAGAACTGCATCACCGTGCTGGACACGCACGACGGCATTGGGGTAATCGATGTAGGCGCTGGCAGTAATGGCGAACCGGGCCTGCTGGCGCCCAGGGAAATTGATCACCTTGTCGAGACAATGCACGCCCGAACCAAGGACCAGAGCCGAATGGCCACCGGAGCGGCGGCAAACAATCTTGACCTGTACCAGGTCAACTGCACCTTCTATGACGCACTGGGGCGTCGCGACAACGAATATCTGATTGCCCGCGCAATTCAATTCTTCGCGCCCGGTATCCCGCAGGTTTATTACGTGGGTTTGCTGGCAGGTGTTAACGACATGGATTTACTCGCCCGATCCAGAGTGGGCCGCGACATCAACCGGCACTACTACACTCCTGCAGAAATCGAAAGCTCGCTACAAAAGCCGGTTGTGCAGAAGCTGCTGGAACTCGTTCGGCTGCGTAATGCGCATCCAGCTTTCGCTGGACAAGTAGACGTTGAAACGCAGTCGGACCAGACACTCGTGATCACGTGGAATAACGCTGAACACTGGGCAAGGCTGTTTGTCGATCTTAGTGAACCGAGAGCTTTGCTGACCCATTCCAATCTGGCTGCCGAACCGAGCACAAGCATAGGCGCGTGGGATTCGCGGCACGAGTCGCTGCTTCGGAGGTAAATCCATGAACAGTGCGCCGAGCGCGCAGCGGAATCTTTCCATAATCAAGTGGCTGACATTCTTCATGTTCATGATGTTTGCTATGACTACAGATTCCGTGGGCGTCATCATTCCAGAAGTCATTAAAGAATTTCACCTCAGCATGACAGTGGGGGGCGCCTTCCACTACGCCGCCATGTCCGGGATCGCATTTGCGGGATTCTTCCTCGGCTATCTTGCAGACAAGATCGGAAGAAAGAAAAGCATCATCTTGGGACTTGTTTTGTTCGCGTTGAACTCATATCTGTTTTCAGTAGGTCGATCGTTTGCGTTCTTTGTAGTCCTCCTTGTGATTTCCGGCGTGGCAATCGGCATTTTTAAGACCGGCGCGCTCGCGTTGATCGGTGATATCACCCAATCGACAGTTGAGCATACTGCGACCATGAATACCGTTGAAGGGTTCTTCGCTGTCGGAGCCATCATTGGACCTGCGATCGTCGCGCATCTCTTGGCGGGCGGTACTTCGTGGAAGTGGTTATACGTGATCGCCGGGACCATTTGCGTACTGCTGATTATCACGGCGTCGTGCGTGAAATATCCAGAGACCGCGGGAGGCTCCGAGTCCGTTGATCTGAAACGCACCCTTCAAATGATGAAGAACCCGTATGCTTTGGGGTTTTCAGGCGCGATATTCCTTTATGTCACTGTCGAAAGTGCAATTTACGTATGGATGCCGACGCTGCTTGCCAGTTACCATGGCCGGCTGGTCTGGGTAGCGGCCTATGCGATCTCGATCTTCTTTGTCCTCCGTGCAGCGGGTAGATTCGTTGGATCCTGGGTGCTGGCCCGCTTGAACTGGGCGACCGTCCTGACCGTATTTAGCCTGGCCATACTGGTTTGCTTTTGTATATCCATGCTTGGCGGAGTTGGCATCGCGATTTTTCTTTTGCCCCTGTCGGGCCTGTTCATGTCGGTGCTTTATCCTACCCTCAACTCGAAAGGCATCAGCTGTTTCCGAAAGCCAGAACATGGCGCGGTCTCCGGAGTGATTCTGTTCTTCACTTGTGTTGCAGCCGTTCTAGGCCCACTAGCCATGGGTGCCATTAGCGACCGATTTGGTAGTCCAAAATATGGCTTTGTGCTGGCCACTATATTTGCAGCCATGCTTTTCGGCGGTCTCTTACTCAACCGCATCTTTGATCCTGCTCGCAATCGTCTTCAACGACTGGACCATAGTGAATATGAATCAACTGAGACGGACGCCGTCGGCGGGCAAGCTCGAAGCTAAACCGTTTATGATGTCCACGACATGAAACTTCGCGGCATCAGCGGCTCACGCATTGTGCACAAAAAGGCTAAGGGCGCCTTATCCGTAGTGCGTCGTTCGAACCTTCTGGACGGGCGATCCGGCTTTCAACTGAAGAGTAGTTGGGGTCATGTTTCGGTTCTTGAAGGTGGTGGGCACATCTGCGAGTTGATGCTGAATTCTGTCGGCAGCGTCAATCCGATGTGGAAACCGACATGGAAAACGATCGATCCTCCAGCATATAGCCCTAAGAAGCACGAGAAAATATACGGCCCACCGCCCGAGGGCAGATTGTTGGCTGGAATCGCCGGCCACAGTATCAGTTTTGACTTCTTTGGACCGCCTTCTGAGGAGGAGATCGCCGCGGGTCACAGTACCCATGGTGAGGCCCCGGCGGTTAAGTGGCGCAGACAGTCGCTACCTGACGCACCGCATAACCTGGCTTATATGGCTGACTTGCCCCAGGCGCGGATGGGCTTAGAGCGCATGATCACTCTCGATGGCAAAAATCCCGTTGTGTATTGCGAAGAAACCGCGTCGAATCTGGCCACTTTCGATCGGCCGATATCCTGGAATCATCACGTCACGTTCGGGCCGCCATTCCTGGAAGCCGGTGTCACACTTTTCGACATGCCTGCAACGCACAGCCAGGTTTGTCCCGCAACCTTCAGCAAGGACATGCGGCTGCAACCCGATTCAATTTTTCAGTGGCCCGAGGCTCCGACGAAACAAGGAGGAACGGTCGACCTGCGCAGAAGCGCAAAGGGACAGTATGGTCACTATACGGCGCACCTGCTAAATCCGCAGATTGAACACAGCTTCATCGCGGTGAGCAATCCACGACTCAGACTGTTAGTCCTGTACGTTTTTAATCGGAAGGATTATCCATGGGTTGCCAATTGGGAAGAGTCCTACAGTCGCGTTCATGCGCCATGGAAAGGGCGCGAGTTCTGCCGGGGCTTTGAGTTCAGCACGACGCCATTTCCAATTCCTCGGCGCGAGACCGTTGCTAACGGCAGGCTGTTTGGTGAATCAACCTACATCTGGCTGCCAGCGAAGAGCCGGAAGAGAACGCGGTACGTGATCCTCATGTTGCAAGTTTCTGAGAACTTCAAGGGCGTTGCCGCTGTTGAGATCGATCGCAACTCCATCCTCGTCCATGAGAGATCAACACAATCCATTATCAAGACACACGTAAAACCTTTTTTGTGATGACGGCTGCAAATCAGGCGCTACTTCTTCCGATTCGGCTGAGTTGGCAGTCGCCCGTTGGTTGCGATCGGAAGAGCACCTCTGCACATCTTTCAAAGGCCCGCAGATTTTCTTCCTGCTCGAGCCAGGTATTGAGGCATTTTTCTAAGAGGAATTGTCAGGCTATGTATGCTGCATAAAAGGAGGTAAGACGAAATTCACTTGGTGACAGTGCGCTTTGAGGGCTTCCCTATAAGTCTTTTAGATAAGCGAGGATAGGAAAAGAAGAAACGCGAGGGCAGCGTTCTAACAGACTGAACTTCGTCCCCAACTTGTTTTCTTACCTTTATCGGAAACCCGGGTCTTTAGTGGCTTTCCTCAGGTTCAATCGATTCGCCTGTGTCGCCTGTCGTAGAACCAAATTCCGAGGTTAATGGACACCACGGACACCAAGCTAAAGCGTTGTCCAAAACAGCACACTGTTCGCACGCAGCGGTTCGAAAAGGTGAGCAAATGAGGGCTCTCTTGGTGTCCGACAGCGGCTATTTCGGGACGACCGCACAGTGCCGTGCAAAGTCGTAGGCATGTACAGCTGAGGGCGTTCATCGAGCGACAGTATGAGCTCCGAACTGAGCTTGAAACACCTGCACGTCAGCACCAAGGCAATGACCGTGGCGGCGATGGTGTCTCCCCACGTCACTTCTTCGTTCCCCATTTTTTTCTCGCATTTCTTCGATAGCTGGAAGCAACACTGGAGCGGAGAGGGAGGTTAGTCAAGACCGCATTCTTTGCGCCGCGTAGCGGTCGGAGCGAAGCGCAGAGCCTTGACTTGCTTCCCGCGCTCCGTACGCTCGCCAGCGGAAAAATGGGAGATAACGCGTTCCCGTGGCCGCCGGGTTTTTCCCGCTGCGCTATCCTTCTGTCCGCCTGCTGCTGCATCGCACGGTACTCGGACACCGAAGCCTCAGCGCCGCGCTTCGTGGTCTTTGAGCCGGTCCATAGCCACCCGAACCTTCTGCCTCTTGACCATGTCGACGATTCCGTCGAACACCTCTGAGGTCACCACCTGGCCTTTTAGCAGCGGACCAAGCAGGTTCACCACGAGCAGGCGGCACGCCGTGATCTCCACCATCTCCGCACTAGGTTGAAGGCCTGTTTGGTCCTGCTCGATCTCGCGCAATACCAGCCCGCGGATCAGTTCCGCCTGCGTCTGCTTCCGCTTCGCAGCCAGTACTTCCAGTTGGCGCAGCTCCGTCTCGTTTAGCTTTGTCCCCACATGATGCACCCGGAATCGCGCCCGCTTGGCCGCTTCCGCCGCTAGGTTCTTCTCATTGAGCAACGCCATCCGCTCCGGACCTCCCGAAACCCGCGTTTACGCATGTATACGCGGGTTTCCTTACGGAACCACGACCCACGGTATCTATCGAATACAAGAATGGTTCCCCGAGAGCACTCGCAGGTTTCCCTACAGTTCCCTCCCAGGGGTGGAGTGTCAAAATTCTTCCGGTGCGAAGCACCGTTCTTGCTCGGGCACGAAAATAAAGTGCGGATCATGCCTTCACCGCCCGCGCATAACCTGTAGGCTTTCCGTGCACGAGCGCGGCTGAGTACCAATGGAAACTCAAGGCGTCACTGACCTCCAAGGAATATGACAGCGTCGTCTATCGCAATGCTTTCGCCGAGCCGAAGTCTGGCCGATGCGACGTCCGCTGTCCTATGTGCGTAGTACATAGAATTCGGTCTTTCGGCATGGCGCGAAGTTAGCTTTCGGGCCAGTTTCGCGGCGTCCTTTCCACGGGTAAACTCGTGCAGAACCCATGACCAATCGTGTTCGGAATTAGTGTGGTTAGAGGGATGCTTTCGCGCTGTGAGTGTGCGAAACGAAAGGATGGCATCCGAGGCTAGAATGTCGAACCGGAAGTCATCGGAATCCCGAGTAGAATCGTCGCGGTGTTCGACCGTCACGTCATACGCCGGATCGTTCTTGCAATTCGCGACTCCCATGAGCCGGACAACCCGATCGCAGTCGGTGCAAGTGGGATAACTTCCGACGGCGAAAGCGAGCGGCTTACCTAGACTTCTCCTCGGCTCTATCGGAAACCAGTCAAGTCGCCAGAGCTACCCGTATATGCCAGGGAAAGTCGAGCTGAATGTGATCTGTGTGCGCAGCGCAGAGGAGGCTCGGAGCCCGGCGCAGCGGACCCCTCCATCTGTACCTAAATTCGGATAGAGATGCCGTACCGCGCCGGGACTCTTCTTGGTGCGCTTGCACCGGACAGAGCGAGGGGGGGTGCAGCCAACTTCGATCTCCGGTCGGGAAACCCTGACTTGCGAGCAACGTGATGCCATATGCGCCTCCGGGCGGAGCAGCCCAAAACGGGTGCCCGCGGCGCAAAGCTAACTCCACTCGACGACGGTGTCCAATGAATTTCGCGGAGTCTGTTATTCCTGGGAGGAATGACTAAAGAAAAAGTTGGGGCGCCTCGGTTAGTGAACTTGTTATCGATGCCGCCATGGAAGTCTCCACGCGATTCGCGACAAAGGACATAGCCAGCATGACTTCGCTAACTTTTCGATACTCACATGCCTTCCGGACGACCGCAGCGAGGGATTTCCTGGCGAAACGACATGGCAAGCGCCGTCGCTACGTGGAAGATAGTCTTGCGCTTTTGTCGATGATTGTTATCTCTGCAAGTCCCGCTATTTCAACACGCTCGCGCTCGCTAATTAGCTCGTTCGCCAAGAATTGAAACGACGGATCGGTCTCGTGCTGCTGTTATTCCTGGGAGGAATAACAGACTCCCGAGAATTCATTGGACACGGCGGTAAGACTGAATCAAATTGCTTACTACAACAGATCCTGCACGGAGTTTAACAACCGAGCGATCAGGCCACTTGACTGAAACAAAATCTGCGTTTCCGGAAAATCGGAAGAGGGCCAAACCAAGTCGTTTTGTCGATCTTCCTACAGGAGTTCATCATGTCCGCTTCCCAGCCATCCAGGTTCGCTCCTTCTCCCAGCCAGTCCCTACCAAGACGTGAATTTGTCTTCGAGCCACTCTTGGACAGCGATGAAGCGGCAGAGTTGCTCCGCATTCACCCAAAAACTTTGCAACGCATGGCTCGGAATCGCCAGATTCATGGAATTCACGTTGGGAAGCTATGGCGGTTCCGTGCCTCCGATCTGGAGGTTTGGGTGAGGACGAAGAAGGCTGGCTAAGCCCCGGCCTACAAAGATATTCACCATCGACCCGCCACTCCACTTGCGCTAAGCTGAGGCAGCCATCCGTGTCGCCTCTCACAAAGGAGGATTGATGAGGCGCACGAGTCATCAGCACGGTAGCCTGAAACTGGCGGATCGCAGGAAAGGAAAGGTTTGGGAGTTCCGATGGAGAGAAGTTCAAATAGACGGCTCGGTTTGTCGAAAGAACATTGTCGTCGGGACTCTGGAAGAGTTTCCAACCGAATCGGCAGCGCAGTCTGCGGTCGATGCAATCCGTCTAACGATCAACCGACAAACCCCGCAACAACTGCTCAAGAACGTGAGCGTCGAGACCCTCGTCAAGCACTACCAGGAGCACGAACTGCCGGACATTTTTTCCAAGCAGAAGCCAGCGACTGGAAGCTCAGACGAGCATCACAAGTCCTACTCCACGCAGTACGCCTACGACATTTACTTGAAAAAGTGGGTTCTTCCACGCTGGCGGTCATACCGTCTTTCCGAGGTGAAAGCGGTCGATGTCGAAGCGTGGCTGAAAACAATGCCGTTGGCACGTGGGAGCAGGGCCAAAATCAGGAATCTGATGAGCGCCTTGTTTTCTCATGCAATCCGGTGGGAGTGGACGGAACGAAACCCGATCAAGAGCGTACGTCAAAGTGCAAAGCGCATGAGGACGCCCGATGTCCTGACGCCCGACGAGATCATGGCATTGCTCAAAGAACTGCCAGAACCTCTTCGAACGGCGGCAGAACTGGACGCCTTCACCGGTTTGCGACGTGGAGAACTGATCGGCCTGCAATGGGAGGATGTGGACTTCGAGAACCTCGTAATCCATGTTCGCCGTTCGGTCGTGATGATGGTCCAGGGCGCTCCGAAGACGGAAGCTTCCGCAAAGGATGTACCGCTCGACGCCGCTTTGGCCGAGTCTCTACTCAAGCTGAGGCTAACTGCTCCGTACAATCGCGAAACAGACTGGGTTTTTGCCTCGCCGACGATGAAAGGCAAGCAACCGCTCTGGCCAGAAACTCTCTGGCGACGATACGGGCGACCGGCAGTGAAGGCGGCGCAGATCCAGAAGCGGGTCGGGTTCCACACCTTCCGTCACACGTACACAACTTTGCTGACTCAGAACAACGAAGAAGTGAAGGTGGTACAGGAGCTACTACGTCATGCAAACAGTCGCATTACGCTGGATCTTTACGCTCAGGCGGGTATGCCGAACAAGAGGCTGGCACAAAGCAGACTTGTTCGGATGGTGCTCAACAAGGGAGAGGCACTGGCCTAACTGGACCAAATTGGACCATGACGCAAATTGCCAATTCCTTGCAAGTGCTTGAAAGAATTGGCGGGGACGACGGGACTCGAACCCGCGGCCTCTGCCGTGACAGGGCAGCGTTCTAACCAACTGAACTACGTCCCCAACTTGTTTTCTTACCTTTATCGGAAACCCGCGTGTTTAGTGGCTTTCCTCAGGTTCAATCGATTCGTCTGTGTCGCCTGTTTCAACCCCATAAAACCAAATTCCGAGGTTAATGGATACCATGGACACCAAGCTAAACCGTTGTCCAAAACTGTGCGCTACAGGCAACACGAACCCAGAGCAGATGTCCCTGCCCCGTGAATGAATTGTAGCAGACCGAATTCAGATCAGTACAGGCGCAGCCACGCTCCTGAAGCACGCAGCATGTACCACAATTGCGATCACTCGGGCGGCGTGGTGACTCCTGTGGCGAGTGCGCCCCACGTCTTTGTTCGAGGGAGGTTTCCACTTCGCAGAGTATACGAGCAACCACGGGGTGCCTACGCTGCGACGCCTTCCGGCTCGGACAGCGCAGATTCCGACTCCTCATCCTCTTCTACGACCCGAACTCGGGTCTGAGCCACGAGCATGTAAATGGACGGGACTACAAACAGCGTAAATGCGGTCCCGATAATCATGCCGCTCACCAGCATGATGCCAATGCTGTTTCGCGCCCCGGCTCCTGGGCCCTTGGCCAGCACCAGCGGAAAGTGACCGATGACGGTGGCTGCGGTGGTCATCAGGATAGGTCGCAGCCGCGTACCGGCCGCCTCGATGATCGCGGCCAGCTTCTCGGTGCCTTTCTCTTGCAGCTCGTTGGCAAACTCGACGATAAGAATGCCGTTCTTCGACACCAGACCCACCAGCGTAATCAGCCCGACCTGGCTGTAAATGTTGAGCGTGGTCAGGCCCAGGAACGAGAACAGCAGCGCTCCGGAAATAGCCAGCGGCACCGAACCGGCAAGAATAATGAATGGATCGCGGAAGCTCTCGAATTGCGCCGCCAGCACGAGGTAGATCAGGATCCCCGACAACAAAAAGGTGCCCAGAAACTTGCTGCCCTCGACCCGGAGCTGGCGCGACTCTCCGGCGTAGTCGACGGTGAAGCCTTGCGGCAGGATCGCCTTTGCCTCGTCTTCAAGCATGCTCAACGCCCGGTCGAGCGGTACACCGGGCGGGATCACGCCCTGGATACGTACGGCATTGAGCTGCTGAAACTTCTTCAGTTCGCGGGGCTCGGTTGTGGTTCGCAGGGTGGCAAAAGTGGAGAGCGGCACCAGCTTGTTCTGCGATCCGGTCACATAGATTTGCGAGAGTTGCTCGGGCGTCAATCGCTCAGCGCGCTTGACCTGCGGAATCACTTTGTAGCTTCGCCCCTGAATACTGAAGCGGTTGACATAGTTCCCGCCGAGCAGAGTGGAGAGATCCTGGCCCGCCTGGCTCAGGTCAACACCTTGTGAACGGAGCTTGTCGCGATCGAATACGACTTCGGTCTGCGGCTGGTCGAACTTAAGGTCAGAGTCGGCGTAGATGAACAAGCCGCTGGCAAAGGCCTTGCCCACAAGCTGCTTGGCGAATTCGACAAGCTGCTGCGGCTCGGCCGGCGAGGCAATCACGAAATCGACGGGGAAATTCCCGCCGCCCGGCAAAGCAGGTGGAGTCAGCGGGATCACCCGGATGCCCGCAATCTTCGACAGCGGACCTGTGGATTCAAGCAGGAGCTGCTGCGCTGTTTTCTTGCGGTCGCTCCACGGTTTCGTCACCATGCCACCGAAGCCGCCCGTCGGAGACGTAATCTGGAAGACACTCTGGCTCTCCGGAAAGGCGTGATAGACGTCGTACACTTGTTTCGTGTACAGGTTCGTTTGATCGATCGTCGAGTTCGGAGATGCCTGGATGACTCCGAAGACCACCCCCTGATCCTCAGCCGGTGCAAGTTCCCGCTGCGAGAACATGTAAAACGGTATCACCAGCAGGATGACGATTGCCCATAATGTGAGAACAACGGGCCGATACTGAAGCGTGCCAGCAAGGCTCCGCGCGTACCACTGGCGCACTTTTTCGAAATGCCGATTTACCATACCGGCGAAGCCGCGCTCGGTGGCTCCCGCACGCAACAACTTCGATCCCATCATCGGAGAGAGCGTCAGAGCGACGATTCCGGATACGATAACCGCGCCCGCGAGAGTAAACGCGAACTCGCGGAACAACGCCCCGGTCAAGCCTCCCTGAATACCGATGGGCGCATAGACCGCAGCCAGCGTGATGGTCATGGAAATGATCGGCCCCACCAACTCGCGGGCAGCCTCAAGCGCAGCTTTTAGCGGAGCACTGCCCAAATGAATGTGACGCTCGACGTTCTCCACCATGACAATGGCGTCATCGACTACAAGGCCGACCGAGAGCACGATGGCAAGCAGGGTCAACAAGTTGATGGTGAATCCAGCCACCAGCATGATGAAGACGGCGCCAATGAGGGAAATTGGGATGGCAACAACCGGGATGAGCACTGACCGAAACGATCCGAGGAAGAGAAAAATCACCACCACTACAATCAGCAGGGTCTCGCTGAGAGTCCTCAGTACTTCGTTGATGGCGTCCTGAATGTACGCGGTCGAGTCGTACGGGATCCCGACCTTCATCCCTGTGGGTAGTTGAGCTTGAATTTCCGGAATCGCCTGGCGGACGTTCTTGATCACTTCCAACGAGTTCGCAGTTGGAAGCACCCACACGCCCATGAACGTGGCGCCCTCGCCATTGAAGCGGACCTCAGAGTCATAGTTCTGGGCGCCGAGCACAACGTCCGCGATCTCTCCCAGCCGAACGACGACGCCGTTTTGCTGCTTGACCACGAGTTGGCGGAATTCATCCGCCGTGCTCAAGTTGGTGTTGGCAACTAGATTCACCGAAACCATCGAGCCCTTGGTGCTACCGAGAGCTGAGAGGTAATTGTTCTTGGCCAACGCATCGTGCACGGTGGCGGGTGAA
>JADGNQ010000333.1 GCA_017883385.1 Candidatus Sulfotelmatobacter sp. | reverse complement strand
CTGGCGGATCGTGCAGCCGAGGTCGGCCGCGTAATCGAAGTCGACCGCGTCAATCGCCCGAATCGTTCGGGCGCGAACGGATTCGGGCGCTACCCGAGTCTGGAGTCCGGCGAGCACGAGAATCGCAAGTTTGGCGCGCGCGTCGCCTCCATCTAGATCTTCCGAGGCATCGGCCTCCGCGTAACCGCGCGCCTGCGCTTCTTCTAGCGCTTCGCTGAACGGAATTCTCGCATTCTCGATACGGCTCAGAATGTAATTGCACGTACCATTCAGAATTCCCGCGATCCCGTGCAACCGGTCTCCGCACAAGCCGGTCCGCAGCGCAGGCAGAACAGGAACTCCTCCGGCTACGGAAGCGCCGAACTCCAGTTGGCATCCCTTGCTTGCGGCTAGTTGCAGAAGATCGGGCCCGTGGCGCGCGATGAGTTGCTTATTGGCCGTCACCACCGACTTCCCCGCCTGCAACGCTCCGCGCACGATCTGCTCCGCCGGATTGAGGCCGCCGATCAATTCGATCACGATGTGAACATCCGAGTTCAGTACGGACTGCACATCGTCGGTCCAAATGACCTCGCTCGGCACCCAGGGTTGCTTCTTCCTTTCCACGTTGCGGTTGCAGATGTGGGTGAGGCGAAGAGATTTGTTATCGCTCTCACACAGGATCTTCGCGACCTCGCGGCCGACAGTTCCAAATCCCACCAGGGCAACGCGGCAGGCGGAAGCCCGTTCGGTTCCGCGGCCTGCGGCGGCGTTCGCCACACTCTTTGAAGGCTTTTTGAGCAATGGGACCAATCTCGCAAAGGAAATGAATTCTCTATCATACGTGTGACCTGCGCTTCTCGGGAACTGCAAAGCATGGCCAGTGGGTGGCTTCGCGGACTCCTTTTGGACATAGAGCGAGAAAATTCTCTCGTTGGCCGACCCGAACGGTGCTCATTTTCGGATCGGAAAGCGCATTACGCTCTGTTGCTCGGGCGTTAGTGACTCCCAGGTTGCGCGTGGAAGGTCTTCCACGTCACGGCTGGCGTCGGCATACCAGGAGCGGACGTAGCGGATCGTGACAAGTGCGCGAGCCGTGTCGGTCGTATTGGGCGTGCCACGATGCAGCGCCCACGGATGGCGAATCAGGACATCGCCAATCTCCAACGGCAGAGCCTGCACTCCAATCTCTCCCGCCTGGACCGCCCGAAGCGCGTCTATCCTGGTCATGCGCTGCGTACCTGGTGCAATTTCGATGGGACCGTGCTCCCGCGCGATCCGAACCAAGCCAAAACTAACGACGACCGCATAGGCCGGGAGCGCGAGGTCAGGCACCTCGGGAAAGAGCGGACGCTGATAGTCCACATGCAGCCCCTGATATTCCGATCCGCGCAGAGGTACGTCGCAGCCCCATTGGTCAGCGACGACGCGGTCGTCCATGAGGCCACGAACGATACTCAGCACATCAGGATCGAAAAAGAACTCCGGCATGAAACACGGTGGATCGAAGGGCATCGCGATGAAATGGCGGTACGGCCCTCGGTTCGACGCCTGGGCGGTGTCGAGGTACGCCAGCAGGCGGGGCCAGAACGCATCTCGGCACGCCTCCACGAGGCACGAACTGAAGTGTCTTCGTAGGATGCAATAGCCCTGGTCTTGGAACCCGCGGATCGCTTTCTGAACTGATTCGATGGATGCCACCCAACAATCATGCCATCAAATCATGTGTTGCACGTGCCTGTCGGATGAGCCCGTACGGGCGGGGCGGCATCGCGGGCGGAATCGGCATCAAAGTTGGTAATATGGTGCCTGCCTGCTGCGAGTGCAATCCCGGCGGGAGCATCGCGGACGTATTCTTTCCAGAAGCGCCTCTCTTTGTCGAGGTATGGGGCTGAAATATGGCCAGCGTATGGGCCCGAGCGCTACGTCCGCAACACGCCCGGCAGCGGGAGGAGAATGAATGATTCGAAAGTTCGCGACGGTTTCTGGATTCAGGGTCGTTCTTGTTTTGATGGCGGCGATTCTGGCGGGAGCCACAACTGTTCATGCCCAGCAAACCCCGTCCCAACCAGCGCCGGCTCAACAGCCGTCAGCCCAGCAACCTTCGGCCCAGCAGCAGCCCGCTGATCAGCAGTCCACCAGCAGTCAGGAGGCTTCGCCCGAAGAGGCAACGCGCACTCGTAAGGCAAAGCCTCACGACTACAAGAAGTGGGCCTTCAACGTCGGCGGTGGAGGCAGCCTCACCAACGGCACCACTACGAAGTTTGTGCGTGGCGGAGGCGCCATCGGGGCCGCCGGTGTCGCTCGCAACGTCAGCAAGTATCTCGGACTCCGCGCCGATTTCCAGTGGGACAACCTGCCTTTGCGCAACTCCGCGCTGCAACTGGCGCAGGCGCCCGGAGCGACAAGCCATGTCTACACTTTCACGCTCGATCCGATCATCAACGTTCCAGTGACGAAGCTGTGGAGTGGATACTTCGTCTTCGGGCCTGCCTATTACCACCGTTCAGGGAAACTGGATTCTTCGACCGTCGTTCCGGGATCGGCCTGCAACTCCTTCTACAGTTGGTGGGGAACGTGCTTCAACGGAAGCCTCCCTCTTAACAAGGACTTTCTTTCGGCAAGCCAGAACGAGTTTGGGTTGAACTTCGGCGGCGGCGTGGCGCGCAAGATCCGCCCGAATCTGGAACTCTACGGCGAGTTCCGCTATCTGCACGGCACAGGCAACGGCAAAACCACCGACTTGCGCCCGATTACGATCGGCCTGCGCTGGTGAAGAGTATCGATTGCAGAAGTCAGACTGTAGATTGCAGATTTGATGCCCCGTAAAATCTACAATCTGCAATCTGACTTCTGCATTGCCCGTGGAACTGCCCTACTCGGGATTCGTGCGATAACTCCACAGATCACTGGTCTGCTTTTGCAACTGCACGAACGACGATGCGGGAGCAGGCTGCGCGACGGATGCACTCGAATTCGCCTCGCGCACAGCCGATTCGACGATGGCATGCGCCGGTGCGAGCGAGCAGGCTGGATCGGTCACCGTCGCGTCTCCGGCGAGCAAGAAAGCCTGGCAGCGGCAGCCGCCGAAGTCTTCGGTGCGGAGATCGCAGCTGCGGCAGGGTTCAGGCATCCAGTCTTCGCCACGGAAGCGGCGAAACGAAGACGACTCTTGCCAGATCCAGTCCAGCGTTTTCTCCCGTACGTTTTCGAATGACATTCCTGGCAGCACTTCGGCCGCATGGCAAGGAAGAACCTTGCCTACAGGATTGATCAGCATCAATCTTCGTCCCCATCCTCCCATGCAGGCCTTCGGATATTTGGCGTAGTAGTCGGGCACGACGGAGTCGATGCGAATCCGCCCGGCGAAACGTCTTTCAGCATCGGCAACGATCGCGACAGCCTTCTGAAGTTGCGCGTGCGTCGGCATCAGCGCAGCGCGGTTGGCGAGCGCCCATCCGTAGTACTGCGTGTGCGCGATCTCGACGCGCTCCGGGTTCAGTTGCTCAATGAATCCGATCATCTCTTCCAGATGATCGAGGTTCTGTCGATGGACCACAAGGTTTACGGTGAAAGCGATCTTGTGCTTCCGGATCGCGCGCGACAGTTCGATCTTGTGCGCGTGCGTTTTCGCGCCAGCAATCCAGTTTGCCGTTTCTTCCCGCGAATCCTGAAAGCTGATCTGGATGTGGTCAAGTCCGGCGTCTACCAGCGCCTTCAACCGCGGTTCGCTGAGGCCGATGCCTGATGTGATGAGGTTGGTATAAAGTCCCGCGACGCGCGCAGCGCCTATCAGTTGAGTCAGATCAGTGCGGGCCAGCGGTTCTCCGCCGGTGAAGTGCGCATGCAGCATGCCGAGTTTCCCGCACTGCTGGAAGACGCTCGTCCACTCCGCTGTCGAGAGTTCCGATTGCACGCCAGCCAATTCCAGAGGATTGGAGCAATAGACGCAGTGCAGCGGGCAAC
>JADGNQ010000332.1 GCA_017883385.1 Candidatus Sulfotelmatobacter sp. | reverse complement strand
GAGGGGTGATTCGGGAGCGCGATCGCCATATTGATTCCCGGATCGGCCTGCGACGGCCTGATGAACCAGTAGGCGAACTTCGTGTCCCAGCACGCGATCTGCGCATCGAACGTGGCAGCATTGGCGAAGGCGAGTATGCGCGCGGCCTCGTCCACTCCATCGACATCACCCGCACCATCCAATACAAAACCGCCAGGTGGATCGACGCCAATCTCAAGGGCCTCCGCACCATGGTCTCGGGCGACCTGGGCTACTGGTTCAACGTCTTCACCGATAACCCGCAATTCAGCGCCGCCCCCGAGCCGTTCTCGCCGAATTGGACCGTCGAAATCGCCGCGTACACCATCTACTCGGGCGAGAACACCGGCGAGCGCGACGCCGAGTATTCCATCCTCTGGCTGAAGGCCTTCGGTTGCCACGCCGTCACGGTGCCGGGGCCGCGGAGCACGGAATCGGTCCACCCTTTCCGCAACCCGCGCAAATTCGACGGCGTGCTTCCTCTGTTGTGGCACGGCGAAGACGATGCCATCTATGGCGTGCCGGCCCGCTCCAAATCGCTGGCCCACGTCATTCCCGCCGATGCCGCCGTCCGGCGGCCGCCCCTTGACGGTCTGGATGTGGAGGAGGTGGCGCGCTTCGTGGCGGCGATCGAGAACGCCGCGCTGCCCCTGGCCGATTTCGCCTGGCTCTCGAACACGCGCGCCCGCATCGCCACCCAGTTGCATCCCGGCCAAGTGGTAGCGGTGCAGGTGACCTACGATCCGGGGTGGGTGGCGACGGCCAATGGCCGGCCCGCGTTGGTGACCCGCGACGGCATCGGCCTGCTCACGCTGCACCCCGCATGCGACGGCCCCTGCGTAATCGACTTGAGCTTCGACGGTGGCGCACAGCGAAGAATCTGCCTCGGGCTCAGCGTCCTGGTGATGTTCGGGGTGGCGGGCGCCGCCGGGTTCTTCTGGATCGCCAGGCCGCGCGCATGAGCGAGGAGTGGGGTAGGCCTCCAGGCCTGGATAGCGTCGGGATAAACCGGCGTGAAGGAGTGAATGAAAGAGTCATACAGGAGAAGGAATAGCGAACCATCCTGGCCCCGACCATGTGAGGGCGGCGCGACGCAAAGGCCGCACTTGAAGCGTTGGACAGGGGAACATGTAGGCTGGGTATCCCTGAAGTTGATGAGCTCCGAAATTGCCAAAACCAGATGCGCCGACGGTGTCAGGCTGACCGGAAGGCAACACTGCGATGTGCGTTACCTCGCTTGTGCGTCGCAGGCACTGCGGAGTCGTAGACCCCAAGCATGCATGGAAACTTCACGCGCGAGAACCGAGAGACCCTGTGGCCATCCGCAGCCGGTACGGTGCGGATCGGTGGGAGAAGGCGATGAGCTCTAATTCCCACGTGTACGGCGATGGGGAGTCGCACAGCGGCATAGTACCAACGAAGCGGTCGAACGAAGGCCAGGGAGGGCCGAAGGAGATCGTGGAGGGAAGGCCGTTGACCAAGGAGAACGCGGAAGAGCCTAACCCGCACCGGACACCGAGCCGGGATAGTGGGCCAAGCGGGCTGGACCGTGTACGTCAAGCAGCCAAGGGAGACCCGAAGATGCGGTTCACCGCCCTGCTGCACCATGTGAATATCGATCTGCTTCGCAGCAGCTACTTCAACCTGAAAAGGCAGGCGGCGGCGGGAGTGGACGAAGTGACATGGCAAGAATATGGAGACGGACTGGAGGAACGATTAGTGGACCTCCACGGACGGATTCATCGTGGGGCCTATCACGCGAAACCGTCACGGAGAGTTTGGATCGCCAAAGCCGATGGTCGGCAACGGCCATTGGGAATCGCGGCACTGGAGGACAAAATCGTCCAGGCAGCGGTGGTGCAGGTTCTCAACCAGATATGGGAGGAGGACTTTCTGGACTTTTCGTACGGGTTCCGGCCGGGGCGCAGTCAGCATGACGCATTAGATGCGCTCTACGTCGGGATCACCAGCAAGAAGGTGAATTATGTCGTGGACTTGGACATCCGATCATTTTTCGACAAAGTCGAGCATGGTCACTTGGAAGAGTTCGTGCGGCATCGGATCGGAGATGAACGGCTCCTCCGCTTGATCCTGAAATGGTTGAGGGCGGGCGTGGTAGAAGATGGGCAGTGGTTCGAGACGAAGGAAGGGACTCCGCAAGGGGCGGTGGTTTCGCCAGTGCTGGCCAATCTCTACCTGCATTATGTGCTCGATCTATGGGTGAAGGCATGGCGGAAGAAGGTGGCGCGCGGCGAGATGATCGTGGTGCGGTACGCGGACGACGCGGTGCTAGGGTTTCAGTACCGGGAGGAAGCCGAGAAGTTCCTGGAGGAATTGCAGGAGCGCGTGCGGAAGTTCGGGCTGGAGCTGCATCCAGAGAAGACGCGCCTGATAGAATTCGGGCGTTATGCTGCTGAGCGGCGGATCAAGCGAGGGGAAGGGAAGCCGGAAACCTTTAATTTTCTGGGTCTCACTCACATTTGTGGGAAGAACCATAAGACGGGGTACTTCCAGGTGTACCGGAAGACGATCGGCAAGCGCTTGGCAGCCAAGCTGAAGGATATCCGACAGAAGCTGCGCCAGCGCCTGAACGAGAAGACGAAGGGCACGGCGGAGTGGCTCCAGGCGGTGGTTCGCGGATATTTCCGGTACCACGCGGTGCCGCGCAACGAGGAGCGACTGAAGGCGTTTCGGCACGAAGTGCTGCGCATGTGGTGGTGGCAACTTCGCCGGCGGAGTCAGAGAAGCCGCTGGACGTGGGAGCGATTTCAGGAGAGACTCGGACATCTGATTCCAGAAGTCGAGATCCTGCATCCGTATCCGGAGGTGCGCTTTGCGTCAAAACATCCAAGGTAAGAACCGTGTGCGTTAGGAGCGCTTGCACGGATCCGTGCGGGGGGTGTCGGGTAACCGGCATCCCTACCGCGACCCCGTGCGCCGAAGGTACGCTCCTCGCGCAGCGCAGGCCGGGAGGCCTACGCCACAGCTCTCCCGCGCCTACGCCAATCATCATTGGCGAAACACGCATTTTCCGGTATTGAATTGAAAAGGGTTAGAAGCAGAACGGCCCAATTTTTTCGCCAATCATTGAGGGAGGGCCCGGCATCCCGCTTTCAGGCTGGCACACCGGGGCGCGCGGGAGCCCTTCTTCCAGGGCCGAAAACAATATTGCAAAAACCTGTGACCGGCAAAACCGGGGGCTGCATTTCAGTCATAATCGACTCGATGAAGACACCCCATGCCGCCTGCCTGGCCTGCCTGATCGCTGCCGCCCCGGCCTTCGCCCAACCGGGCGGCGCCCTGCAGCAGCCATCGCAGCCCGGTACCCAGTGGACCGAACAGCAGATTCGCGAGACGGTAGCGCCGGTGCGCGCCGGCCGCAGGCTGACGCCGAAATCCTGGCCCAACCATGCGCGGGTGGCCGTCTGCCTGAGCTTCGACGACGATACCGAAGCGCCGCTTCTGCGCGATGGAACCACCTCGCCCACCGCCCTTTCCGCATCCGAGTTCGGGGCGCAGAGCGGCACCGCGCGCATTCTGGCGATGCTCGACCGGCAGCAGATTCCCGCCACCTTCTTTATCACCGCGGTGGACGCGCTTCTGCATCCTGAAATGCTGGCCGCGATCCTGAAGAGCGGCCGGCACGAAGTGGGCGTGCACGGTTGGATTCACGAATTCCCTCCCCGACTGGGAGAAGGCGAGGAGGAGCGGCTGTTGGACAAGGCCATCGACTACCTCACCAAGGCCACGGGCAAGCGCCCGCTGGGGTATCGGGCGCCCTCATGGGCCTTCAGTCCGCACACGCTCGACCTGATTCGGAAGAAGGGTTTTCTTTACGACAGCAGTCTGCAGGCCATGGATGAGCCCTACGAAATCATGTCGAACGGCAAGCCCACCGGGGTGGTGGAGCTGGCCATCGACTGGACCCTGACCGAGACG
>JADGNQ010000158.1 GCA_017883385.1 Candidatus Sulfotelmatobacter sp. | reverse complement strand
TGCTGTGACAATCCAGTGCGTTCGGAGAGCCAGATTCCTACCTGCGGGAGAGCCGTTTCGAGGATGTACTCATTTATTCGGTGGCGATTAACACGCGGAACTGGCTGCACAATGATTTCCCAACGGTATTGAGGCGGACGCTTGTAGAGATGCCAAATCGGCCACTCTTCTGCGGGTGCAGCGTTGTTAAGGTACTCGACTCTGAGAAATTCGTAGTGTCCCCGGCGCAGCCCGTGGTCAGACCAGAAATAGAAGTGAAGCTTCAAGTCAGGCAGTTGTGCGACCGAAGCTAAGGCCATCGACACCGCCGCCGCTCCGATTGGATATGACAGGTGGTGCGAAATCTTCACCCTTGATAGCGTAGGAACGATGTACGGCTGAACGTCTTCCACGGTGCTCGACCCACTCCTACGTTAACATTTCGTTGTTCAAGTGTTGCAATCAGGCATTTACACTCACGACGTGGCCAAGTGCGTCGGACTGCTAGAACTCAAGTCAACTGTGCATTTTCCTGAGCGATCCAACTGCCCGCGAATTTCGTGGTATTCCTTGCCGCAAAATCCATAGTGTTCGCAAATCTGACTCTCGAACCACTGCTCGGGGATGGAATCGGACAACAGCTTGCCGTTGTAAGACACGGCATACGTTCCGTCCGGCTTCCTGAGAAATTCCCAGATGTTGCGCTTCATCTAGAGCAGCATACCTCGCTTATCGGCGCACGGCTATGCGATGGATGTTGTTAACAGGCGATTTCACTCAGTACGGCACGGCCATGACCTCACGGCAGGCGTTCTGAGTGTAATGGGGATTTTTCACTAACTACCCGAGCTGTCGTTCCTCATGTGTACGCGAACGGCCCGGAAAACAGCACCGCAACCCAAGCAGCAATCATCAGCAACCGGGGAGTCCCCTGTAGGGCGCACGCCAGAAGCAGAGCCGGATACACGAAGAATGCTGGGAGGAACAGTTCAAACTCCCGCAAATCTCCATAAGGTGCTGTCAGGTCACGGTTCATCGACAACATAAGCCAGCGCGCCATTTGGAACAGCCAAAACGCGGAAGTGATGACTATCGACGCAAGGCCCATACCATTGCGCCAGTGTGGCATCTCCTGTCGGATGCCCTTTGTCCAGCGAACCGACGCAAGGCCAACGAGCGCAGGAGTCGCTGCCCCAGCAATGACGACGGTAGAGATACGGGTTATCGTTTCAACGTTCCAGTTAGGGTTCACTGAGCCATCCCTGTAGGAGAACGGGCGGAGAGAGCGTTCTTGCAATTGGAAAGCGGTAGTTGGTGAAATGGGGATTTTTCACCAACTGACAGTACTTTCCGAGTAGCTAGCCGACGGCACTGCATGATTTATCCTTGCCTCATGACCATCGCCGATTTCGAGAAACAGCCACGTGGCCCCTATCTCTTCGATTGGTGGGTGGGGCGACAGCGAATCGCGACTCCGTTGGGACTGTTTTCTGTTGAGTTCCACATCTCGGGCGACGGTGACACCGATCCCCCCGACGATGAGATGTTAAGAAGGGCCGCCGAGCTATTGAGCTATACCGAAAGCCACGGTGAATTCATTTTGGACATTGTGTTCGGTCACTATCTCCTAGCGGCCGGGGCATGTGATGATTGGTTGGAGGACTGCGGCATTCCCCGGGGTCTGGCCCGTAGCAAGATTGCAGACTTCGTGCGCGAAGACCGCACTCTTGTTGTAGCTCGGCATCTTGGCTGGGACCAGCCTTACAGCACCTCAATCAATGTTGTTCCGCTGTGGGATGAAGAACATGCATTGTCGCTAGAGTTTCATGATGGAGCCATTGTTGCTGCAAACGATTCACGGTTCCGGCTTGAGGCAGGCGTTTTGCGATGGATCGATTGACAATGTGTTTCTCACCGGGCTCACACTCAGAAGCCCGGCCAGCACTGGTCAATTAGTGCAATGGCGATGTTACGCCAAGCATCTGGAGCGAAGAAAATGCGGATTTGAAGGGCCGAAAATAAATTTGATTTTCGGGTCCCCTATTCCCGCGACGGGCGATCTTCGCCGCGGTTTTGAGAATAAAGGACTTATCTGGAAGTATTGCGAGACAGGGACGCGCTTGTTCCATTCATGTTGCAGATGGGGAACTGGAGTGTGCTTTTTGTCAAGTTGACGAGTCATGATAAGAGGACACTTGATGCAGCCAGAATCCCACGATTCGACGCGGCCGTGGAATCCCAGGTCTCGAAAAGCGCGAGACCTGGGGCACCGGACACTCACGGTGATTCAAAACTTCCATTCCAGACACTGTATACGACTTGTGTCGATTGGCATGGGCAGCTTCGTCTTGCCAACTTGGACTGTGCCTTTGAGATCCACTCCCGCGGGTTGGGTGCTCAACCTAACGGAGCCCTGTGTGTTTCCCAAAGAAGGAACCGATATCTGGACGCCGTTTGGAGTGGCGGAAACGGGACCGACGTGCCAGGCTTCCGTCGGATTGAGCGTAATGCCGGTGGGCGGGGAATCCGGAGGGTCCAACATGCTGTCGGGGACTTGCGAGTGGCCGGGTCCCGGATTTCCCTGCTGATCCTTTATCCAGTCCCCGGCATTCTTGATGACCGGGGGTGCGGGGGTGGTGGGATCGGGATGCTTGACGTTGGTGGCTTCCTTGGCGGCGTCCCTGGCAGCCATGGCATCTTCAAACTTCGAATCGGGCGTCAAGTGGGTACCCTTTGGCGAGTTTTTACAAGGGCAGGGTTCGAGGCCGGAAGGGTCGATGAGGTTGACGGGATCGTTCAGGACGTAGCCGTAGAGGTTGGTGTCGCCGCCGCCGAAGAGGGCGGGATCTTTGGCCAGCCAACGGCCGATGGTGGGATCGTAGTCGCGTGCGCCGAAGCGGACGATTTTCGTGTCCTGGTCGTACAGGCCGCCGGCAAAGCCGAAGGGTTGGAATCCGGGATTGGTGTCGTTGATGACGTTGCCGAACTCGTCATAGTCGATGCGCTCGGCAATTTTTCCGGTGCCGGAATCGATGACGAGGCGGGGGCTGCCGTGATCGTCGGAGAAGATGCGATAAGCCACGCCCGCGTGAATCATGTAGGCGGGCGAGGTCTGGCTGTCGCCATAGACGAATTGACTGACGATTTGATTGTTGGCGTCAAGTTGAGCGACCACGTTGCTGCCATCGTAGAGGAAGCCGGTGACCAGGGCGCCGTTGACCTTTTTGCCGACGCGGTTGTTTTCGGCGTCCGTCAGATAAGAAACCTGGGTGCCGCTGGGGAGCGTTACCTGCGTGAGATTTCCGAGGACGTCGTACTGATAATGCGTGACCTGCGAGCCTGCCGTCTTAGTGCTGATCTCGCCGTTGGCGGTGTAGGTGTAGGAGGCGTTGCCGTAGGTGAGCAGGCGATCCTGGGCGTCATAAGTGGCGCTTATGGTTCCAGAAGGCGTTGTTATGGATGAACGGCTGGAATTGCTGTCGTAGGCATAAGTGGCAGTAGTGGAGCTGCCGTTTTTTACATTCGTCAAACGTCCGGCGTTGTCATAAGTGTAGCCGTAAGTGGTGGTCTTACCGCCAACGGTTTCGCTCAGGGAGGTTATCCGGCCCAGGTTATCGCGAGTGTAGGCTGCTTTTAACTGAACGGCGTTGCCATACTTGGCGGTATAGGCTTTTAGCTCCGCGAACTCGCTGTAGGCGCTGGTGTCTTTGGCGGCTCCGAGGGTGCTGCCGGTGTAGAGACCGGTTTTGGCGTTGTGCTTTAAGGTGATGTCGCCCGCTTTGCTCACCAAGCCATCTTTGTCATAGGTGAAGTTGATGGTGTTGCCTCCATTGAGGCTTTCGGAGGCTTGCCAGAAGTTATTGTTGAAGGTGCGGGTGAAATTGCCGGCGACGGTTCCGGTCAAGGAGATGCCAGTCGGCAGCGAGCCGTTGTAGGAGTAGGTAATGGCCTCTGCTCCGGCGACCGAGGCGGAAGTCAGATTGCCAGTGCCGGCGTCGTAGGCGAAGTTAAGAGAGGAGGTGGGGGTAACCATGGAAGTCGCGTGGCCGCTCGAGTCATAGTTGAAATCGATGACTTCGCCGTCCGGGCGGGTGATTTTTGCAATTTCGCGATCGGGACTGAAAGAGTAAGTGGTAGCCCCGCCGCCGGCGACAACCGGCGGAGTATAGGAAGTCTGGAGGTTTACGGCGGAATAACCTAAGGTGTGGGCGGCTGAGCCGGGGGGAGTGACGGAGGTGAGATTGCCGTTGGCGTCGTAGGCATAGTTTACGACGCGGCCATCCGCGAGAGTGGCGGTGAGGACGCGGCCGTCGCCGTCGTAAGTGTAGCTCTGGGTCAGATTGAGCGGGTCGGTTACGGCGGCCAGACGACCATTCGAGTCGTAGCTGAAGGTCTCGACGCGTGTGCCCTGGGTCACGGAAGTCAAGCGGCCTCGACTGTCATAGGCGAACTCGGATGTTGTTTCGGCGGGAGAGTCGATGCTGCTGATCCGGCCCAAGGGATCGTAGACCATCTTAGTGGCCCGTTTACCCGCGGTCGTCGTTACGGCCGTTCGCGAGGATGCCGTGTAAAGCGTTGTGTAAGTGCGTCCGTTAACGACGGAGGTGTCGTTCTGGGTGATCAGGCTGAAGGGATTCGAAGGATCTGCCAGCGAGACCTTGCGGCTGTTGGTGATGTTCATGGTGAGACTGCCGAGGGTCAAGGATTCGCTGGTCAGGATGGGAGACTGGATTCCCCAGCGCGGATCTGGGCCATAGGTCTCGCTGTAAGAAACACCACTCGGCAAGGATGCACTCTCGGCGAGTTGACCATTCTGCTGCGTGTCCGACTCGCTTGCCTGCAGGCCGTTCGGCCAGGTGTTGGTGAAGGTCTGGGTGGTAGACGAGGCAGTGTTTGAGAACACGATTGCGTTTTTATTGGTGCGGCCTTGGGCGGTTGTCTCGGTTACCGAGTAGCCGTTGTTGTTGTTGGTCAGCGCCAGGTTGAGCACGCCGCCGGCAGGGTCAGAATCCTTCGTTAGGAAGCCGTTGGTGTCGTACTGGAAGCTATAGAGATTTCCGTTCGCGTCTTTGAAGCTCGAGAGCAGGCCGAGCGCGCTCGTGGAGAGTTTGATGGTGTAGCCCATTGGATCCGTGACCTGACTCAGGTATCCGTTGCTGTCGACGGTGAGGCTTGTGGTCTGACCGTAGGGAGAAGCGATCGCCGTGGGGTGTTCATTCCCGTCGCGCTGGATGGTCGTTACGTTGCCGCTGCCGTCGGTGACCGTGATCAGCTTGCCATTGCTGTCGTAACCGAAACTGTAGATAACCGCTCCGGTCATGGGAAGCAAGGTCTGGATGTGCTTTCCGGAAGTGCCATCGAAGACGTAGACTCTGCTGCCGTCTGCGGAGGTGAGTTGGAGATTGGAGCCGACGATCAGGGGAGCCTGGACCTCGGCCGAGGTACGGACGCTGCCGTCGCCGAGAAAGAGGGCTTTCGGGATGACCGAGTAAGGTGTGCAGGATCCGCCGGCGCAATAGAGCGTCAAGAGCGGCTCGAGGGCATGATGGGCGCTCAGCGTCCAGCCGCCCAAGCTCAGGGCGTCGCGGATGGCAACCGGATCTGCGCCCGAGCGTCCGGCTGCGCGTTCGCTCTCGTAGTGGAGGAAGAATTCAGTTCCGACGATGGGAATGTCTTCACCCAGGCTCTGGTTGCGAATGCTGACTGCGGAGCCGCGCTGGTCCTGGCAATCTTTGCAGGTGCCGAACGGGGTAGTGGAGAACACCCAGGTCTCGGTCCAGTCGGCGTTGATGTTGTCGTTGCCGGTCTGCGTAGTGTCGAATGGCGGTAGTACAAAACTGGCCGTGCCGTACAAGAAGGGCGCAGACGGCGGAAACGGGATCTGCTGCTGGCTGACGCCTCCATTGCCAAACGTGCTGCCCCAGATGATATCTTCATTGATCGGTCCCTGATAAGTGGTCAAAGTCCCGGGAACCGCGCCGAAAGCGCCGACATTGTACTGGCTGGACGACGGGATGATTTGCAGCGTCATGCTGTCCCACAAGGGATCTCCCGCCCCGATTGCATTCCAAGTGGCATTATTGGTGGAGTTTGCGGAGTCGAAGACGGTGTCACCGATATTGCCGAAGCTCTTCATCTGGCCGAAGCCGACCTGCGGGATCGCCTCCCACACACATGGGCCGAGACCGGCGAGCTTGCCTTGAACGACGGCCTTTTGATCGACATTCTGAGTAATAGTGCCGGAAGTTCCGGTGCCGTTGCCTTCCACGAGGACAATTCCGTAGACGTTGGAGGCGTTATTCCAGGGCGCGGGACAGGTTCCCTGTGCAGCAACCCGTGTCGCCCAGAACGGACTGAACAGCATAGAGGCGCACAACAATCGCACGATCTTGCCAAGGCAACTGGTCCCGGACGGGACTGGAACAAGGTCGCGGCGCAGAATGATAGGCATAAGTCCTCCTGGGATGCGGGGCGTGCTTTCAAAAATCGACTTGTGCTCTGCCCATGTCTAGACATGTGCAAACGAGGGAGGAATTGGCTCACCGCAGGGGAAGATTTTTTGGACGGAGTGCGCGGCAACAGCAACAGCAAAAACATCCAGTCGTCAAAGTTTTACTTGACATTACTTGACATAGACCGGCATTCTCATGGAAGGCGATTTCACTAACTAGGCTCCACGCCCATTATTTCGCTTTCGGAATAGTTCACGAGGAACCTCCCGTGGTTCCGAAGACCTTTGGCAATTGCAATGACGCTGAGTTTGGCTCGCACGGCGTCCGGTTCTTTCGTGCGCGAAATCTCGGCGATGCCGACCTCAGCTAGTTCCTCAATTGCGCGGAAATAGTCCTGCTCCAACCACTCAGGTATTTTGGGATTCCTAGGTTCCGTGCGAGCCAGTTCGATGATCGCTACGATGGCATAGGTGTTCCAGTCATCAACCACGCCGTGCATTCGATGAATCCTGACGAGATGCGGGATCACCGCGTATGAGGTTTCCCCGACATCCCCTTGGTGATGCAGTTCCTCCCAGAGTTCATCCCAAACTGTTGCAGCGTCCGGTTCCGTCTCAAGTCTTGTCAGCAGAGGGCGGGGGTCAAATGGAGTTTTGTAGCCTCCGGTGAGATCGTTCCAACGGATGTCATCTAGGCCGAGCATATGAGCGGGAATTTACCATAGCCGAGTGACGGTAGCGAGGTGGTTGGTGAAAACAGGCGATTTCACCAACTGAGAATTGCTGGGTCCGGCGGGGTACTTGGTACTATCGCGATTTAACGTCAACTACGAGCCAGGTTCCCAGTTTCTGATTGCCCGACCAACCGTCACAGTGAATGACGGCGCGCACGAAAGATCTCCCACCGCTTTCTGATACACTCACAAGATTCGAAGTCAGGTGGATTCTACTACCTAACATCAAGGAGCTGAAATGGCCAGATTCGTCCTCGTGCATGGCGCATTCTCTGGGGCATGGATCTGGGGTCCGCTGAGCGATCGTCTAAAGACGGCTGGTCATTCGGTGGACGTGTTCGACTTGCCGGGTTCGGGTAACGACTACACGCCCGCAAGCGGCGCCACTTTGGATGCCTACGCCGCCCGTCTGTGTGAGGTTCTTGCCTCCAACTCCGAACCGGCGATCGTAGCCGGCAACAGTATGGGTGGCATCGTCGCGACCCAAGGTGCGGCACGCTGTCCCAGCTGCGTCAGGGCGCTCGTCTACGTCACGGCGTTCCTGCCCAAGGACGGACAAAGTCTGCTCGACCTGACGAAGCTTCCGGAGGGCTCCGACGATCAGGTCCAGGCCAATATCACTATTGAAGGAGATCCCCCACTTGCCACTATGCCGGCCGCCGCGTCGCGTCAAGCATTGTATGGCTCCTGCACGGACGACGTCGCAGCGTGGGCCATCGCGCGGCAGCGTCCGCAACCAGTCGCGCCGTTCGTGACGCCGGTATCCATCCCGCTCGGAGCTCTCGACGACATGAACCGGTATTACGTAATATGTACTCGCGATCGAGCTATTCCGCTCGCGCTGCAGCGGCGGATGATCGCCGAGAACGTGTGCACCGACGTCGTCGAGCTCGACACGGATCACACGCCACACCTGTCCAAGACAGGTGATCTGGCCGAAGCTCTCCATCGTTTTGCGACGCATTCGTTCCACTCATAGGGTAGGGTTTAGCTGTGGCTCGATCCTGCCTGACGGACGGGTCCTGGATAACGGGCAAACCGGACTGCGACCTGAAAGCTGTTGGAATGATTGTCTGACAAGGAGGAAATTGATCGGACTGTGCGTCCCATCGCACATAGCCTACGAGGTTGGAGCGGCGAGGTAACAGACCGTTCGAAGCCCTCGGACAATGGACCCACATTCGTAAGAGTGGCACCGAAACCGTGAGGGCACGGTGTATCTGCCAGCATAAGGTGGAGAGGGGCTAGGCTTGGTAGCACGGTCAGAATACACAAATGTTCGTAAGCGTCGTTAGCCCGAAAGAGCCTAAAATGCTGCGCGGCTCTTCTTGCAGTGAGTACCGAGGCTTCCGGGTTCTCGGTCATGGGTAAACAACACTGCCGGCGTATAGAACAGACCTAACCTATCGTGTCATTCCCACGGAACAGGGTAAATCCACATCGCTCCCCGCAAGGGGAAAGTGCATCGCAAGATGGACCGATGGCGGTGGGGATAACAGATGAGGGAGAAAGCGAATGCCACTCTGTAATCGAGCGGATATCGGTTGCGTTAGTCCCATTGACAACATCACCGGACGCGAAAGCGGGCAGACTTCCCTTTATGGTGCTTCACACGAGAGAACTTGATTAATCGGCTCATGAGGCAAAGCAGATGACGACAGCGCAAGCTGTTGGTGCGGTCTCACGCGAAGCGGCGGAATGGTACGCCATTGATTGGCGGGCCATCAACCGCAACGTTCGCCGACTCCAAGTGCGTATCGTGCAGGCAACGAAGGCAAGCAGATGGGGTAGGGTGCAAGCCCTGCAACGCCTGCTGACCCACTCCTACAGCGGCAAAGTTCTCGCCGTTCGACGAGTGACGGAAAACAATGGCAAGAAAACCCCCGGTGTGGACCAAGAAATTTGGGACACTCCAGAGAAGAAAACACAGGCAGTACATGCACTAAAGCGCAGGGGTTATCAGTCGCAGCCCCTGCGACGTGTTTACATCCCGAAGTCGGACGGCAAAACGATGCGCCCGCTCGGAATTCCCACGATGAAGGATCGAGCACAGCAAGCACTGTATCTGCTCGCACTCGCCCCCGTTGTGGAAACCACTGCTGATAAAAACTCCTATGGGTTTCGTCAGCAGCGGTCCTGCGCCGATGCAATGGAACAGTGCTTCAAAGCACTGAGAAGCGCAAACACGCAGTGGATTCTGGAGGGCGACATCAAGTCCTGTTTCGACAAGATTTCACACGATTGGCTTTTGGCTCACGTCCCGATCGACCGAGTCATTCTCCAAAAGTGGCTGAAATCTGGGTACATGGAAAAACACGTCCTTCACGAAACAACGGACGGGACTCCCCAGGGTGGAATTATCTCTCCCGCGCTCGCTAACTGCGCGCTGGACGGCCTTGAACGACTCTTGCGGGAAAAATACCCCGCAGGAAAACGTCTCAAGTCCCTTGGAGGTGAGAAGCCTTGTGTCAATCTCGTCCGTTATGCGGATGACTTCGTCATCACCAGCAAATCGAAAGAATTACTGGAAGGAGAAATCCAGCCCCTGGTCGAGCATTTTCTGCAAGAACGAGGTCTTGAACTCTCTCCGAAGAAGACCGTCATTACGCACGTGGAGCACGGCTTTGATTTCCTCGGACAAAACGTGCGCAGATATCCTAACGGGAAACTGCTCATCAAGCCTTCCAAGAAGAATGTTAAAACCTTCCTGGATGGCATCCGACGAACCATCAAAGCTGCACATGGCGTGTCTGCCGCCGACTTGATCGATCAACTCAACCCAAAGATTCGCGGTTGGGCCAACTATCATCGGCACGTGGTGAGCAAACGCACGTTCGGATGCGTCGATCACTCCATCTTCTCAAGTCTGTGGAAATGGGCACGACGAAGGCACCCGAACAAAAGCCCACGCTGGTTCAAACCGAAATACTTTGCCCAGCGTGGGAATCGGGACTGGTCCTTCTTCGGTGAAACCTGCGATGACGAAGGACAGACAAATAAAGGCTGGCTGCACTACGCCAAGAGCACTCCCATCAAACGGCACGTCAAGGTCAAAGGCGAAGCCAACCCGTACGATCCAACCTATGAAACCTACTTCGAAGAACGGGAAGGGGCTCACATGCTGGAAACGTTTCGGGGTACCCGTACTCTTCGCTATCTCTGGTATGAACAACGTGGACTCTGCACGCTGTGCCATACAAAAATCACCCAGATCACAGGCTGGCGGCTTCATTACTGCGTCTCCCGTGTGATGGGTGGTTCGGCAGGTGCTACGAACCGCGTTTTACTTCATCCCGAGTGCCATGACCGGGTTCATCGCTCGCGTACGGCCGTATCGCAACCGCGTCTCCCTTTGGGGGGCGTTTGAAGGGCTTGAGCCGGATGAAGGGAAACTTTCACGTCCGGTTCTGAGGGGAGGGAGTGGCGGCAACGCC
>JADGNQ010000032.1 GCA_017883385.1 Candidatus Sulfotelmatobacter sp. | reverse complement strand
CCATAGGCATCGCGCTTTACGATTGCGTTCGGCGTGTTCGCGCTGGTGGGTGCGACATTCCATTTCAGGGTCACGGTGCCGGCGCCGGTGATAGGCGAGCCACTGACCGTGAAGTCGCTGGAGGGCGCAGTCAGCCCCACGCTTGTCACCGTTCCCGGCCCGGTCCCAGGGAACGTCTGGCCGGCTGCGAAGGTGAAGATGCCTTTGTTGCTGAGTTTCAAGCCGGTCTCTGCGGGCGTTGCCGTGCCGGAAGAGAACAGGAGGTTCAGCGTTCCACTCGGATTGGTGGAATTGTTCCCAACCGGTTCCGCCTGCCACCGAAAGTCTTCCAGCACCGATGCTTTCGTGCCACTGTTGTACGCCGACGCCGCGAAAACGAAAGGATAAGAATTCTTTCCAGCCGACGCAGTGGCCAGCCCTGCAGATGGCATGGTCGCGCTTCCGCGGAAGTTGCTGGTGCCTTTCACATCGAGAGTGGTTGAGGGACTCGTGTTGATACCAATGCGGGCCGTGGAGCCGCTGCCGGTCTGCACGATGGCGGAGTTGGTAAGGTCGCCGGCGGAATCCCAGAGCGGAATCGTTCCAGTGGTGCCCACACCGGTGACAGCGGGATTGGCGGGAGTCGCAGCCGTTCCCGCGGCAGCAGTCCCTGAGGTGGAGTTCGTAGGGGCCTGTTGCATGTCTGGTGGAGGGGCGAGCACGAATGCCGACGGGGGCAGGCCCCCGATCGTCGCCGCGTCTCCGGCCTTCAACGCGTAGGGCACGCTCAGCAACATCACGCGCGGTTGTTCTTCACCGCCATTCACCCGCACGCCCAGCCAGCGCGCTTCGCCGGATGCGAAAAGCTCCACGGGCAGGCCCTCGGACTTGGTCGCGCCGAGTTGGATACTGTAGTTGCCTTTGCTGTCCGCCTGAACGTTCTGCGTCTCCATCCAAAGAGGAGTGCCGTCATATTGGCCTTTGTAGATCGTGAACGTAACGCCAGCAATTCCAGATAGCGGTTTGCCCTGCGCGTCGACTGCTCTGCCGGAAAAGCTGACCAGCCGCGGCACGACTGCGGCCACGGTCGCGGACGGTACCGGTTGTTGAGCGTTCAGGAACAGCGGCAAGGCCAGGATCGTGAATAGCGCAAACGCTGAGAGTCGAATCGTTTTCATGATGCACCTTTCCTGCCCGTCTTTATTTCCCGCGCTTTTACACGAGGTGGATGCCAGTTGTTATGGTTTCGCTTTCTCTAGCGCTTAGCTGAGGTAGGGGGAGGCCGCAGCGGCGCGGGTAAAGGCAGACGTTCCTTAACTCGCTTCATGGTCTCCGGATGGCGGGCCCAAGCGATGCTCTTCTCTGCGGGAGCACCAAACAACTCGGGATGGAGGTACGAACCGCGTTCCTTCTCCGGCTTCACTTGCTCGACCGGAATGCGATGGGCGTTGGCCCAGGCGTCCTGCCGCACGCCGGTGACTTGCCAGGAAACTTTCACGTTCGGCTTGTCGGTCTTGATGCTAAAGCTCCCGTTCGCGATTTCGGTTGCGATGATGGCCTGCGCGAATGTACCGATGACGGTGAGCTGGTAGCGAAAGTCCCGGTTCAGAGCCTCGAACCAGTCGGGCATCGTCACGATGGCATTGCCTTGCGCGTCCGTGGTCACATTGCCGTTGTAGATGTTCATCATGTCGGGGGATTCGACGAAGGAGTGATAGAGATATTTCTCCGCGGGATCGAGCGGATGGTCGATCTTGAAGGAGCCGGCGGCCTTGGTAAGGTTGCCGTCCACGTCGACATTGCCGTTGAAAAATCCTGCGAAGCCTCCGTTGGTGACGGCCGCGTAGATTCCGTCGCCACCCGCGTCATTGATTGCGCTCACCCCGGACCCTCCGCCAGTGTGCGAAACACCGTGCACACCATCTGCCCCGGTGCTCTCGCCCCAGACTCCCCATACGTTAGAAGTGCCGAACACTCCATATTGCCCCCCGAGGCCGACCACTCCGCTGGGCCCAATTCCGTACACTCCGTAGATGCCCCCAACCCCAGATACGCCGAAGCCGGTGAAACTTTCACCGTACACTCCACTGCCGCTCTCGGAGGTGTCCAATCCAAAAACAGCGGCAACGTTTACTGTGTTGTTGCCTTCGATGTTATTCGCGCTGAAGTTTCCATTCTCGTCTCGCTTTACGATCGCGTTCGGTGTATTCACGCTGGTAGGCGCGATGTTCCACTTCAACGCTATGGTGCCGGCGCCCGTGACGGGCGAGCCGCTCACGACAAAGTCTGATGCCGGTGCACTAATTCCCACGCTCGTCACCGTTCCCGGCCCGGTCCCAGGGAATGTCTGACCGGCAGCGAAGGTGAAGATGCCTTTGCTGCTGAGCTTGAGTCCGGTCTCGGCGGGCGTTGCCGTGCCGGAAGAAAACAGGAGGTTCAGCGTTCCGCTCGGATTGGTGGAATTGTTCCCAATCGGTTCCGCCTGCCAACGAAAATTTTCAAGCACGGATGTTTTCGCGCCACTTTTGTACGCCGATGTCGCGAAGACGAAAGGATAAGAATTCTTTCCAGACGACGCGGTGGCCACTCCTGCAGATGGCATGGTCGCGCTTCCGCGGAAGTTGCTGGTGCCCTTCACATCGAGAGTGGTCGAGGGATTCGTGTTGATACCGATGCGGGCCGCGGATCCACTGCCGGTCTGCACGATGGCGGAGTTGGTAAGGTCGCCGGCGGAATCCCAGAGCGGAATCGTTCCAGTGGTGCCCATGCCGGTGACAGCGGGATTGGCGGGAGTCGCAGCCGTTCCGTCGCCGGCAATCCCTGCCGTGGAGTTTGCGGCGGCCGGTCGCGCGCCGATGGGAGCTGCCAGCACAAACGCCGACGGCGGCAATCCTCCGATCGTTTCCGCATCCGCCGCTTTCATCGCGTATGGAACCGCGACCAGTAGCACACGCGGCTGCTCCGGCGCACCAGCCGCCTGCACCGCCAGCCAGCGCGCTTCTCCGGTCATAAACGTTTCGGGCGGCAGACCTCCGCTGCGGGTCGCTCCCAGTTGCGCCGTGTAGCGGCCGGCGCTGTCGGGGGTGACGTTTTGCGTCTCCATCCACACTGGGGCTCCGCCCTCTGCATCCCGGTAGAGCAGGAAGGTTACTCCCGTAGTTCCGGTGACCGGCTTTCCGTTGCCGTCTTTGAGCACGCCGCTGTAGCTCACCAGATGCGGAACCGGAGTGACGTTCGCTGCAGCGGCGGAAATCTGTTGCGCCAATCCGCTCGACGCCATCAGAAGCGCCATCACCAGGCTGGCCGCGAAGCGCACTAATCCAGGGTGGTTCATACGCGAAATCCTCCAAAATGAAGCGAAGTATTGCTTTGAATTTCTTCGCGGAAGCCGCCCCCATTGGCGGTCTTCACGAGGCAAGGCACAAAACGGTGGAACGAGAGAAGCGGGTGGGCGTCTGCCCCAACGGGCTCCCCCCGGAACCGATCGGGCAAACCTACCCATCCGCTACCTCGATCCGCCCTTACTTCGTCCTTCGAACGAAGCCCGAAAGGGGTTCGGCTCCAAAATGCTTGGCCCCCGGCTGGGCAAACGTGAGCGTGATGTTGGAAAAGTCAACCTCACTGCCGCCCGTGATGTCGATCACCACGTCGGAGGGAGAAATCGGCGCAGCAACTCCATTGACGGTAATTTTGGCCGACCCCGTGATTTCAATTCCCCCGGTCGACAATGACGTCACAGTTCCGTTGAGCAGGGTGATGTGGTGGGTATGGGCGCCCCTGGCGGCCGGATCAAAATTCCCGCTGTTCTGGGTCAAGACCCAACCATCGGATAGCTCCATATTCAGAGCAGCGAAAAAATTCGCGTGCGAGTTTCCCGTTAACGCCACCGACCAGGGGCCGTGAATCTCATACGGGCCGGTGGTCACGTTGTTGGTGGTGGATTGGGGAGTATAAGTGTCAAACATCCCCGAAAACCTCGTTCTTGCTGATGGGCTTTGAGCCAGTGCACCGATGCATGCCGCCAGCAGCAGGATCGCGAGGGCGCTCGCTGTCGATGGGAATTTGCTTTTCATGAGAGATCTCCTGTTTTGGATTTCAAATTGCCGCACCGAGACAATCGGGCACGTGGGGGGACGCAGACAAGCGGTAAGGCGCAGAATTGCGGTCAAATCCTTAAATTGCCGTCGAATGCAGCGTTTTGCCGTGCCTCTGGCGGCGGGGCACGCTACAATTTGGGTCCGGTTCATCACGAACCGCTGACTATTTCCAGGAGAGCGATGGACGAGCCATCCCGTCATACCCCGTCGTCCGAGAGACCGCTCGAAGACCGACTGGACTCGTGGAAGGAAATCGCGACCCACCTCAACCGCGACGTGACCACGGTCCAACGCTGGGAGAAGCGGGAGGGGATGCCGGTTCACCGGCACCAACACGACAGGATGGGCTCGGTCTACGCGTCTCGCGCGGAATTGGACGCGTGGACGCGCAGCCGCAAGCTTCCACCAGCCCCGGCGAACGGGAACAATATCCCTGTGCCAAATCCCACGGCACCGCCGCCGGGTACTGCGATCCCGGCCTCTCCAAACAAGAGGTTCCTCGTGCCAGTGGCGGCGACGGTTGCGCTAGTAATTGTCACCAGCGTCTGGCTTCAGAGAGTGGAGTACTTTTGGCGAAGTCCGATCGCAGACGCGCGATTTCAGTCAGTTACGGACTTCGACGGAGTGGAACAGGACGCCGCTGTATCTCGCGACGGCCACTTCGTCGCATTTCTGTCAGACCGTGATGGACCGATGGATGTCTGGGTTACACAGGTGGGTTCGGGTGAGTTCCACAACCTCACCCATGGCGGTATTCCGGAACTCGTGAATCCTTCGATCCGAACCCTGGGGTTCTCGCCCGACGGATCGCTGGTCACGTTTTGGGTTCGCAAGCCAGGCGGATCGGGGGCGGGCGACATCGGCATCTGGGCGGCCCCTACCCTGGGCGGCGAACCGAGGCCCTACCTTGACGGCGTGGCTGAGTTTGACTGGTCGCACGACGGCTCCCGACTCACTTATCACACGCCTGGCCCCGGAGATCCTCTGTTCGTATCGGACGGCAGCGTTAAATCGGAAAACCCGCACATCTTCACTGCGGCCGCAGGCCTCCACTGTCACTTTCCTTTGTGGGCGCCCGACGCGGCTTTCATCTACTTCGTCCAGGGTTCCATTCCAGACAAGTTGGACATCTGGCGCGTCAGCGCATCCGGCGGAACTCCCGAGCGGATCACCTCGCACAATGGGCGCGTGAGTTACCCCGTACTGTTGGATCGGCGGACGTTGCTATACCTTGCGAGTGATCCCGACGGTTCGGGGCCGTGGCTCTACAGCGTGGACGTCGAACGACGCATTCCCCATCGGCTGACTTCTGGGCTCGACCGGTACACGTCGCTGGCGGCAAGCGGAGACGGTCGCCGTCTGGTTCTCACACTCGCCAGTCCGAAGAGGACTCTCTGGCGTCTGCGGATTGCTGATTCACCCACGACCGTGTCGACGCCTGCTCGAATCTCGCTGACGACCAGCACCGGGTTCTCCCCACGACTGGGTCCAGATTTTCTTCTGTATGTTTCCGCCACCAGCACGAGCGAGAGCATTTGGAAGGTAGCCAACGGAACCGGTACGGAGTTGTGGAATGGGCTGGGAGCGCGCATCATTGGCGGCCCGGCAATCGCTCCCGATGGACGCTCGATCGCATTTTCGGTCCGGCAACATGGGCAGACTTTCTTGTACGTAGTGCAGGCCGACGGTACAAACGCGCGGGTTGTGACCAAGTCACTCGACTTGCAGGGCGCTCCAGCATGGGCACCAGACGGCCAATCGATCACGTCGGCAGCGGACGATCACGGGGTCCCACACCTTTTCCGCGTGCCGGTCGACGGTCGTCCTCCCGCTCTTTTTGTCGGGGAGTACGGGGTCGATCCCGCGTGGGCGCCAGATGGCCGTTTCGTGGTCTACTCCGGACCGGACATCGGCACTACGTTTTCCGTGAAAGCGGTCACGGCCGAGGCTGCAGTGCATCCTCTTCCGAACATGACCCTGACTCGGGGAGCCCGACACCTGACCTTTGTGAACGGAGGGCGGACACTGGTATTCCTGCGAGGCGAGATTCAGCACAAGAATCTCTGGTTGATCGACTTAGAAACCGGTGCCGAGCGGCAGCTGACCAACCTCACGCCCGACTTCGATATTCGCGCTTTCGATATTTCCCCGGATGGCCGTGAAGTCGTCCTCGAACGAGTGCAGGAACAGGCGGATGTGGCACTGCTGGATCTCCTTAGGCCATGATTCAGGTTCACCCAGCGCACTGTCAATCGGCGCGGAGTATTGAGCTGCGCGGCCTGAGAATCTCTACCTTACCTCCAGCGACACCAAATCTCCGTCAGTCACTCCGCCGGGCTTGAAGTTCACCGTGACCTGGCGGTCATGCCACTCGCAGGAGAAATCGTCGGCGCCGATCAGGAGCAGCGATTTGTAGTCGGCGGCGCGCAGTTTTAGTTCGGAGCCTCCGGCAGCGACCGTCAGGATGGCGGCGGGAGCTTTGGAGCAGTCCACGTCGACGAGGCGGCCCCTCAAGAATTTGGGGCGACGCTTATCTCCCGCTCCGCCGGACGCTCCACCGGCTTGGGGCGTTCTTTCAGCCGCGGCGCGCTGGGCGGCGTCCTCCTCCAGCACATCGAACGGTGATTTCTGCGGCGCCAGTTTGGATTGCGTTGGGGCGGCGCCCACGATGCCGTACTTGCGCTCGGTTCCCATCTGGTCCAGTCGGTCGCGGGCGAGGGTTGCGACTTCCGGGTTCGCGCTGGCTTTCAGGCGTTCTAGCAGTGCACCGGCGGCGTCCCATTTCTTGCTGGCAATATAGATCTGGGCCAGGTGGTAGACATAGTGTTCGTCGCGCGGACTCAACGTCATGGCAGCGCGCTCCGCCTGCATAGCCGCAGGTGTGCTTCCACCTTCGTTGCGGGCGAGGGCCAGCAGGTCATAGGCATCGGCGAGTTCGGGATACCAATCGAGCACGGCCTTGAGGTCGAGCATCATGTTGGGCAGGCCCTGAATGTCGGCGTGCTTGGCCTGCGCCGTGCGGTACTTCAATACCGAGACGTAGTAACGCAGCCACATGTCACGCTGATTCAGAGCGGCTGCATCGGCGAGTTCGGGGATCGCCGCGTCGAATTCGCCGTGTGCGATGTGGTCCCAGGCGAGGACGCGGTGCGCGAGGGCGTTGCCGACCGAGTTGCTAGGGAGTTGGTTGTCGTCGTCGGGCTTCTTTGCTGCGCGCGTTGCTCTGGCGTCAGATTTTATATCGGCTGCAGTGGGTGTGGTCGCGAGGGCCTGCAATTCCTTCAGGCCGGTCTCGCGGCGTTCAGGGATGCGGATTTCGACCTCAGCGTAGAGCGCACGCGCGTCGGCTTCGGGCAGGGGCTTGGTCGTGATCGCCGAATCGTCGGGGCCGACGGGAGCCGGGAAGTGATAGGCCTGGTCGGGATTGGCTGTGCCGACTGGATGCGCGGGATCAGAGTTCTTCTGCCGGGCGGTATCGAGCGCAGTGAGCAGCGGCATCTGGGAGTGGAAATAGTCCTTCACTGCCTGCTCCAGCTTCGCGGAGCTCATGCCATAAGCCTGTTGAATGGCGTCTTCCACCGGGACGTGCTGGTTCAGCACGAGACCGAAGTATGCTCCGGTTTCCGGAAGCTTCTTCTCGTGGAGCAGGTAGTGCATGACGATCCACGACTCCGCGAGGTACAGGGTATGGTGCGAGTCTTGATCGTGGGTAGACGCGTCGTGCTTCATCGTGAACAGGTCAGGCAGGGAGATCCAAACCTGGGAGCCCAGCAAGTCGGTCAGCGCCTTGGAAGGATTCGTCTCGCGCTGGTCCGCGAGAACATCCTTCGTGCCGGAGGGGCGAAGTTCGGGATCGCCGCCAATTTCGACCTGCTTGTTGTCGACGCGAATGGAGCTGAAGTACTCGGCGAGACCCTCGTCGAACCATCCCTGGGCCGGAGGATAGTTGTAATTCAGCAGCATGTGGGCGAAGTCGCGCGCGATGGCTCGCCAGGATTCCTCTTCGAACAGGTTCAGCACGATGAAGTCCTGATCTTCGCCGGGGAGAAAGAATCCGGGGACATCGATGGGCTGCACGCTGATGGGCTGGCCCGGTGCCTGTCCTTGAATGTGGCGCAAAGGCGCAACCTTGTAGTAGGACTCGTCGTTCTTGAGGGCGAGGATAGTCAACGGGACCGGCTTGTTGAGACGGTCCTTGGTTAGCAAAGTGGCGAATACGGCGCGCATCTGCTCGAAGCGCAGGGCGACTTCGCGTCCTTTCTTGTCGCCGGCATCGGTGATAACAGTGAAATGCGAGGAATGGATTTCAAGCCAGGGAGGCTCAACGGCGGCGGGTGCGGGAATGCACCAGAAGGCCCACGTTAGGAACACAAGCCCAAGCGGGATGGAGCGGGTGCGAAGCATGTGGGTGCCGGAAGAGGGAGGCTTCAATGGAATGCTATCACGGGTTCGGGCGCTGCCTTCGTCGTTGCAGCTACTCACAAGAAGTGGTGCTGGGAGGATGCCGGTCCGACTCGCGCTCGCCGTATAATTCTAGGTTTATGCTTATATGCTTGGGAAATCGCACTCATTCCGTTTGCCTGATCACTTTCCTGCTCGCGGCCTCGACGGCCGCCGCTGTTTCCTCCGCGTCGTGGAGCGGTGTACTGAGTGACAACTCGGGAAAACCCGTGGCCGGGGCCTTCGTTGCCATGCACTCGCTCGTCGGCGGACAGGATCATGACGTAACTACCATCGCCGACGGCGAGTTCGCGATAGCCGACTTGGCGCCAGGCAGTTACTCGCTGGCGGTGATGATCGGGGACAAGACGTGGAAGGCCGCCGCTCCCATCACGGTCAAAGACGGTTCGGCGATGACCATGAATCTGCGGCTTGCGTCCTCTGGGAACGAACTGCTCGTCTCGATCTCCCCCGCTAAGGCTTCCAAAGAAGCGAGTGGTGGCGAGCATCTTTCCGGCACGGAGGTTTCGAGCCTTCCCCTCAATGCGCGCGACTTCAGCAAGCTGCTGCTGCTGGCGGCCGGCACCATGACCGACGCCAACGGCGCCGCGAATTTTACGCAGCAGTTTGCCGTGAATGGCCAGCGGGGCACGGCGACGATTTTTGCCGTCGACGGATTCGACACCACGGATCCCGAGATGGGCGGGGCAACGTTTTCCAACTTCAACGTGGATGCGATTCAGGAGGTGCAGGGGAGTTCGGGAGTGATGCCGGCCGAGATTGGCCACGGGGCGGCGAGCTCCACGAATGTGGTGACGAAGTCGGGAGCGAACCAGATCCACGGCAGCGTGTTCGAGTTTCTGCGCAATGCTTCGCTCGATGCGCGCAACTACTTCGACTACAAGGACCCGACCGGGCGGCGGCGCATTCCTCCCTTTGAGCGCAATGAATTTGGTTTTACGAATGGGGGGCCGGTGGTCCTGCCCGGAATCTATGACGGGCGCAATCGCACGTTTTATTTCGGCGAGTACCAGGGTTTTCGGCAGGTACTGGGCACAACCCAGGTCATTCCGGTGCCGACTGCCGACGAACGACAGGGAATCGACACCACGACTTATCCAGAAAAGTGCTCAAACGGTGTGTGCACACCCCCAGACACGCTGACGGTCCCGGTGAACCCGGCCATTGTGCCGGTGCTGAATGGATATCCTTTGCCAAACCAACCGACGGGGCCTTTTGGCGATCGCACCTATGCGGCTTCGTCGAAGGTTGTGACGCGCACGGACCAGTTGTCGATTCGGATCGATCACAAGATTTCGGATAAGGCTTCGCTGGTCACGCGGTTCAGTTTGAATCAAGTGACGGGGCCGCTTACGAATCCAGATCAAACAGCGATCAATCCTACGTTCGGGGTACAGTTCTTCGATCACCAGCGCAACGCCGGTGTGAAATATACGCGGACGATTTCGCCGCATATGACGTCGGAGACGTCACTCAGCTATATCCGGAGCACACCCTTCTTTCCTGCAGACAATCACACGCAACCAGGAATTACTTTCGCCGACGGCCTGTACCAGCCGTACAACCAGCCGAGCGGATCGATTTTCGGGTCGTACAGCAATCTTTATCACTTGCAGCAGGACTTCGCGTGGATTCATGGATCGCACGCATTCAAGTGGGGAACGGAAATCCGGGTCAACCGCGATTCGACGATTTTCGGGATCAATCCGAATGGACTGTATGAGTTTGGTGGCGGGCCGGCTTACTGCTGCGGCGACGGCACAGCGCCGGTGAAGATTACTTCCGCGAGTGGGACGCACGATATCAGCAACGGAGAGCCGCTGCCTGATTCGCTGACTGGACTGCTCACAGGGACCCCGTATTCCTACAATATTATTGCGGCCGCGAACATCACTCCGGTCGGGGGAAAGTTCAATGAGGCAGGCGTCCGGCGCGAGGCTTACAACTTCTATTTCCAGGACGTGTGGAAGGCGACGCAACACCTCACCCTGAGCTATGGACTTCGCTACGAAGTGAACAGCCGTATCCACGAGGCGACGAAGCGGACGTCGCTTCCGATTTTCCTCGGGGCAGACGGCAAGCCAACGGGATATGGGGATCGCACGGCCACACAGAAGATATTGATCAATCCGGAGCCGCCCTATGATCAGGACTGGAACGGCTGGGGACCGCGGCTGGGGATCGACTACGCTGTGGGCATGCACACGGTGCTGCACGCGGGCGGATCGATCACAACGCAGATTCCGAACCTCTGGCAGGACAATTTTCTGACGGCGGCGATTCCGTTTGTTTTCGCTCCGTCCATTTATTCCCAGCCGAGCGAGCCGATTGTTTTTCAGAACACTTTCGTTCCATTGAATTTGCCGACTGCTTACAACATCCAGGGACAGCCAATTTTCGCGACCGGCCGGTCGCAGGATATCCCGGCAAACACGGAGTTCGACTATGTGCGGTTCCAGTCTGATTTAAATACGCTTGCGCCGGGCAATGTTCAGTTACTGAACATCACCGGCATCGCGAAGAATTTCGGCAATGGTTACATCGGAAGCTGGAGTGCCGGCGTCGATCACGATTTCGGCGACTTCAAATTCAATGCCTCGTATGTGGCGACGGCAGGAATTCATTTGGCGAGAGCGTATTCGCCGAACGGTTACGGCGGAGCCTGCCAGGGCTTTGCGCCTTTTACGCAATTCGATTCTTCGTGCCATGCCACGGGCGGATTCGGGCCGGAGGTCATCATGACCGGCGGCTCGCACTCTAGTTATCACGCTCTGCAAACCAGTCTCGCGAAGAACTCGGCGCGATTCGGGCTTGGCTTGCAGGCGAGCTACACCTATTCGAAATCGCTCGACGACACCAGCGCGGTACTGGCCGGTCTGCTTGGGACGTCGGGGACGATTCTGCAGACGGCGCCGCAGAATCCGTGGAATCCCTCGGCGGAAAAAGGGCCGTCCACCTTCGATGTGACGCACGTCGTCGCGCTGAGCGTCATTCAGTTGCTGCCGCTGGATCACGTCGGATTTCTGCGGCCACTGGGAAGAACGCTCACCAAAGGCTGGCAGGTTCTCAACATCACGACTTTAACGACGGGATCGCCGTTTACTGTCTATTCCGGAGTGCAGCAGACCGGGGCCGGCCTGGGAGGCGGAGACCGTCCGGATCTGGTGACGATGCCGCACCTTTCGACCAGCCGGGCTGCGCGGAATGACTATTTCGGACGAGGCAAAGATAATCTTACGTTCTTCAGTATTCCGATCAACGTTCCGGGCGGGACTGGGAAGAACCAGGGGCGATTCGGGACGCTTGGGCGCGATACTTTTCGCGGACCGGACTTTCACAACTTCGACATCGCCGTCATTAAAGACACTCCGTTTGGACACCGGGGGAATGCGGAGCTGGGGACACTGGAGTTCCGTGCCGAATTCTTCAACGTGTTCAACATTGTGAATTTCGGCCTGCCTTCGAACATTGTGAGCGGGAGCGGTTTCGGAATCATCAGCAAGACGTCCGGAACTTCAAGGCAGATTCAGTTTTCGCTGAAGGTGATCTATTGAGGCTTGAAAACGTCGCTTAGAAGAAGGTCTTCCGGAAGGCTTCGTGCCGCTGCCGGGCATTCTGTAAGAGGTCGGTGAATTGAGATTCGGCCCGCAGACCATCAAGGAACGGATCGCTCATGAAATAGGGATAGGGGAAGAATCCGTTATCGATGCTGTGCTTGAGCATGCGTAGCGCCGAAGTCTTGTCGCCCAGCACGGCATACGCCTGGGCAAGTTTGTAGATGGCTTCCGAATCTCCGACACCACGCTCCTGAATCTTGTTCTCAGCTGTGCGCAGGATGGCAAGGCCCTTCGATTCGTGGTGAGCTATGCCATCACTGAGCGCTTTGCCCACCTGCGCTTGCAACAACGAAGGATTCAGTTCAAACGAACGATCGAAGTCTGTCACCGCTTGTTCAAACTGCTTTTTGTGATATTCCCCGAAACCACGATAGAAGAGGTGAAAAGGCAGCTCGCCACTCCTGGGCAAGCTCTGGAGAAAGTCGTCGTATCTGCCAAGGTACAGATAGGTGTTCAGGGCCGAGCTGTTGATTTTGACGTTCGGATCAAGTTGTCGTGCCAGTTCGCATTCAGCGACCGATTCCTGCAACATGCCGGCGAAGCGGTAGGCATAGCCCAACTCCCAGTGAAGTTCCGCGTGATGAGGGTTGGTTTTCAGGGACTCTCTCAGTAGGGGCACGGCCTGCTCTACCTTGCCAGTGTCTGTGAGGAAGTTGGCTAAGTAGACCCGGGTCTCAATCTGCGCCGGCTGCAAGGCGAGCGCCCGATCGAACGCGGACTGCGCTTTGCGATAGTAGTCGCGGCCTTCGAGTTGGAATGTGCCGCTTGCGTTATAGGAACGCCCAAGATATGCCCAAGTTAAGGCGTAATTGGGATCGATGTCAGACGACTTTTCGAGCATCCGGATCGCCAGTGGGAAGTCACTCCTCGCATAAAGATCGACACCGCGAAGATAGTACTCGTAGGCCAGTGGATTGGCCGGTTCGTCGAGTTTGAGCTGCGCGGCTTCTGAGGACGAAAGGTTCAATTCCAGGCCTTGAATGATCTGCTCGGCCACCTGATCCTGTACCGTCAACAGCTTCTGGTAGCGAAGATCGAACGCGCCCTTCCAAAGAATATTGCGCGACTTTACGTCAACCAGCTGGCATGTGATTCTTAAATCGTCGCCGTCGCGGATGAAGTTGCCCGTGAGCAGAGTATCGACATCGAGGTCGGCAGCGACCTTCGGGATCTCGACGACCTGATCCCTGTATTTCTCAATGGCATACGATGGCCGCACCCTTAGGGCCCGCACTGATCCAAGCTTGGTGATGATGGCGTCTGCGAGTGAATAGCCCAGAAAATCGCTGCTGGGATCCTGCTTGATATTGCGGAAGGGCAAGATCGCCAGACGGCGGGGTTCTTGCGTCACGCGCGGGATCGATGATTCCTTCAGAACCAGCCAATAACTGAGTGCGGCGACGACCAGGACTCCGGCTGTGATAGCAAGAACTCGGATGGGGAGCGCCCCACCATGTTGAACCGGTTCCGGCTTCGGCAAAACCGGGCTCGGATGTGTCGAAACAGGCGCTGTTTGGATTGCCTGCGTCGCTTGCCGGGGTGTCGCTGCTGCATCCGGCAAATCCCCGTTTCTGACCGCCTTAACCGGAGCAATGAACCGGTATCCCAACTTAGGCACGGTCTCGATGAACTGCTGATGCTCGGGCGTATCCCCGAAAGCCTTCCGCAACGCAGAAACGTTTACGGCCAGATTGGCCTCTTCTACGAAGCTGTCGGGCCAAATCTTCTTCATCAGTTCGTCTTTGGTGACGAGCAAGCCTTTGCGCTCAATCAGAGTTACCAGGACCTCAAAAGACTTCGGCGTGAGGGGAACAGGCTTGCCGCTGCACAGCAAGGAATGGTCCGCAGGGTTCAGGCGAAAGTTCTCGAATTCGTATATCACCTGAGTTTCCAACGGCATAACGTTTTTAGAAAAATTTTAAGAAACTCCTGTGAATTCTTAATAGCTCATTTAGGACGCTGCGGGGCGTTTCACGTAAGGTCGGCTTGGCTGCGGGTCGGCGCCCGCCTGCTGAACTCTGGCGAGATTGTAAGTGCAATCCCCTGGGTGCGGCAAGAGCTTTCCCGGGGTGGGGCGCGTCGTCCGGCAGCAAGCTTTCCCTGCACACCGAGGAAAGCGAGTTCGAAACCCCGGATCACAAGATATGACAACTAAAGGAGAAACACTGTAATGAGTAGTTCTGCAACCAAGAAGGTCCTCTCTCTTAAGATCGCTGTCGTGGCGGCCGTTGTTCTGGCTGGCGTCGCGGTTCTTACCCAGCCCATGGCCGCTCAGGATTTGGCACAAGATGTTTTGAAGCCGGCAGTTAACGTCAAGAACTTCGTTTTGCATCCGAACCCGAAGTTTATTAGCTGTTTGGGAGTACCGGGCCAAGCGGCGCCAACGGCTAATGTCCACGTGACTCGCGGCAGCCTGAACGACACGTTGACCATAACCGGTAAGAACTTCAAGCCCGGTTTGGCGTTCGACATGTTCACGGTCCAGCGGAGTAACCTGCGGCCCAATGCAACGGTGGATCCGAACTTCACTAACTTTGGGATGGCCTGGTATCAGTCTGACGTACAGGCCGACAGCCAAGGTTCGTTCTCGACAACCATCAAGACGATCCTGCTCGATCAGATCTTCGGTTTTGATCCTGACCAGAGCAATCCCGCTCCGATCAATACCTTCCACGTGGGGTTCTGGTTCAACGATCCCAACGATGCCAACGTTGACGGCTGCGTGTTTGACGTCACCCACCCGACACCATTCAACGGCGAGCACAAGGCGGGCCCGGTGGCTTTCATCTCGGTCCCGAATGGCACGACCAAGCTCGGACCGCTGTGCACCAACCCGAACACCAGCACGGTACCTGCTAGCTGCAATCCGTAGCTTGGAGTAGTCCGTGAGAGTCGCGGAGTGGCGGCATGTTCCGACAGGAGCGTGCCCTCCATCCGCGGCTTAAGCTGTTCTTGAGTGTAGAGACGGTGGGAATTGCCGATTTCTCAACAGGGAATTGAGAATTCCGGGGGAAATCGGTTAGGCCGTTAGTTTCAGATGGTCAGAGTCTAAGGACAATTGCGCGTGGGTTGTAGCATAATTGTTGGGATGGCATTTCCCATCAAAGTCTGCGCTGTTTGCTCAGAGGAGTTCGAACTGAAACCGGGTAAGCCCGGTTTTGCCAACCGCTGTCCGGCATGCAGTGAACCTGAACAGGCTGACACCACAGCCAAGCGCAGCATGGACGCCGACGAGCGCAAGACTCAGAAAGAAGCGAACGAAGCTCGGCGGCAGGCGATGCGCAACCTGCTCTATCGCAAAGACAGCTGAGTTCGTCCCGAATTCTCCCTTTGTGCATCTTTTCCTGAGGCTTGTACGTATTAATAGGCAGGAGGCGTGTGCCTATGCGGATCTTGCGTGTGGTGGGATTGTTACTGGCTGCCTCGGTATCGTCGGCTCAGACTTCGCCGGCCGCGAAGGAAGCTGATTCGGCGCCTGCGGCGTTTACGGCCGATGCGATTATGGCGCGCGTGGCCGAGAATCAGGATCGTAGCGAGGAACTCCGCAAGCAGTACGTCTACCGTCAGCACACGCACATCGTCACTCACAAGCCCAAAGGCGGGCGGCTTCAGCGCGAAGAGACGGCTGACTATGACGTAACTCCCGTGCCGGACGGCACGCAGAAGGAACTCAAGACGATTACTGGCCGGTACTGGAATAAGGGAAAGTACGAGACGTTTCAGGGCGAGCCGGTGCCTCATGAGGACGGTCTCGACGGCAGCCTCGTCAAGAGCTTCCGCGACGAGCTGTCGAATGACAAGACCAAAGATGGTATCTCGAAGGACCTATTTCCGCTGACCACCGAGGGACAGAAGGATTACGAATTCACGCTGTTGGGACAGGAGACGCAGGAGGGGCGTAGCGTCTATCACATCGGATTTCGGCCCAAGGACAAAAACGACATTTCATGGGCGGGCGAAGCTTACATCGACGCTGCGGAATTTCAGCCTGTGCGAGTGTTCACCAAACTCTCACGGCGCATTCCGTTCGCAGTAAGGACCTTGTTGGGAACTGACGTACCGGGAGTCGGATTTAACGTCGTCTACAAGCGACAGGAGGATGGAGTGTGGTTTCCGGCGACCTTCGGCACGGAGTTTCGGCTTCATGTGCTTTTTTTCATCAACCGGGACGTGTCGGTGTCGCTCGAGAACAGGGACTTTCAACGAACGCACGTGGAGAGCAAGATGAAGGTGGTCGGGCCGGTCGAGTGATGAGTAAGGGGATCAGCTATCAGTTGCCCGCGCGGCGTAGAATCTGCACCTCCAGTGGACGCAAGTTCACGCGCACCACGTGCAGCGGGCCGTGCCCTGTTGATCCGTCGACCTCCTGCACCGTCGCCGCTCCTTGAGGAATGTTGCGAACGGGCTGCGGAGGGAGCGGGCCCGCCTGATTTGTGTATAGAACCATGAAAACGTCGCCTACCGCGCTGAGCAGAATCTCTACGATCACGTCGAGTTGCTGCGCCTGCGTGGGGCTCGTGTTCGCCACGACGAGAACCTCCTGATCGTTCAGAATCCGTGAGAAGGCAACGGCCCCCTGCGGGAATCCGGAGACTCCGAAAGTAATACCATCGCCCGACAGCGGACGAAAATAAAAGCGTCCGTAACGCAGCGCAGACTGCTGTGCGCGCACGGCAGCAATCTGCTGGATGTCCTGGTAGAAGTCGCTCTGCTGGTCAAAGCCGGGGCCTCCCCAAATCGCCTCGCGCACTGCGGCATCACTGCCGGAGCCGTGCAGCCCCTGCTCGGTGCCGTAGTAGAGACACGGGATTCCCGGCAGTGAGTAAAGGCAGGCCAGTCCCAGAGTTACCTGATCGTCGAACTTCGTGGGGTTCGCGGGGTCGACGTAGCGGATGCGCTCCTTCATGTCGTGATTGTCGAGGAACGTGACGAAATAGCGTGTGGCATCGCCGTGGGAACTGAGTACTTGGGCTTCCACGTTCTTGCGGTTCTGATACATACTGACGACAGCGCTAGGCGCGGCAAATCCTTTCACGACGGGCTTAAGGGTGTTGAACAACGGATAATCGAGCGCGGCGTCGACGCCGACCAATTGACTGTCGTCTGTGTTGGTGAGGGTGTTGCGTCCGATGAAGCGGGCGATGTCCTGCTCTACGTTCGAATCGAGAACCTCTCCGAAGGTGAAGAAATTCTTCTTGCCGATGCTCAAGGCAAATTCGCGCATGGAGTTTCCGAAAAGGCGGGGAAGGTCGTCTTTCAGGTAGCGAAGCGTATCGATGCGGAAGCCGTCGATGTCGAAACGGGCGATCACGTACTGGAACGAGCGAATCAGAAAGCGCTGCAGATCAGGATCGGCCGTCATCATCTGTTTCAGAACGCTGAAATCGCCGACCGTCTCGTCGCCGTTGCCATCCGGAGTGCCCTGACGGCGGAAGAACTGGTTTTGCTGCAACTCCGACGGCCACACCACCGCATCCGGGGATGGATTGGGAATGGTGGCGACATCGGGAAAGTCGGGGCGCGAAGCGCCGGTTTGATCGCGCCACTGAACTGGCTGCGGCGAAGCATGAAAGCTGGCCTGCGCCCCCTGATTGCCGATGCAGAACTGGTCTGCTGGATCACATTGATAGGCAAATGCGTTGCCGGTGTGGTTCAACACGATGTCGAGAATGACGAGCAGATCTTCCTGGTGGGCGGCGTCGACGAGCGCGCGGAGTTCGTTGTCGGCAGTGGCGGGGCTGTCGGCAAAACGAGGTTCGGCGCTGAGGAAGTTGTGAATGCCGTAGCCGTGATAAGTATTCGGATCGAAAATGAAATTCTTGAGCACCGGACTGAGCCAGACGGCTCCGGCCCCGAGTTGTTTGATGTAGGGAAGTTGTTGCTGCACGCCGGAGAACTTTCCTCCCTGAAAGCCGAAGAAGTTCGGATCGTCGAATGGCTGATGGGCCGGAGGCGCGGATGGGTTATTGAACCGGTCGAGCATCAGGAAATAGATCCAGCGGTCGCGCCAGTCTTCCGGCGAGGGAAACGGAGCGGCGCCTGGGTTGGGCGGATTGACGGCCTGGTCGAGGACAGTCTGAAAATCTGCAGCGAACAGCGAGGTTGGCACAACGCACCTCCAGGAGGGTTACCACTGAGGAAAGTTTGGAAGGGGCCCCCCGCATAGTAACCCAGCGTAGGCAGATTGCGCAGAGTAAATGGAGGACGTTCGGAAATTGGAATGCCGAACTCGCAGGCGAACGCGGGATTTCTAAACCTACGGTCGTTACACACGGGGCGAGCTTCGCTCGACAGACAGCCGAGGCGGCTGTCCCCACATGAACTAGTCGCCGCTGGCGTGGTTCTGCGTCGGAACTAAGACCAGGCGCGGCCGAGCCGATTCCGGCTGCGAGGGGCGGCCGAACGCGTGCAGGATGGAGAAGACGGCAGCGTAAGCGGCGAAAACTCCCAACCCAACTGCCGCAATGACTGTAAAGAAGACGATGACGGGCATGAAAAGCGAGATCACGATCGACCAACCTTAATGAGTCCAGAGTCTGCCGCTGCGACTCCCATCGTTCGTGCCTTAGCGCGTCCCTTCAATCTAACCGCGTTGACGCTCCGCGCTGTTGGCGACTAGGATACGGAGTAGAGCTGTGCATTCCTACTCTGGAACAATTCTGGTGACCTGTCGACGTTACGGAAGGGACAAGCCCCCCGGCCAATGATGCCGATTACCAAGATCTCCGTCCGGGGCGCCCGCCAGCACAACCTCAAGAACATTGACGTTGAGATTCCGCGTAACAGCTTGACCGTGGTTACTGGGCTCAGCGGTTCAGGGAAGTCGTCGCTCGCCTTCGACACGATTTATGCCGAGGGGCAACGCCGCTACGTGGAGACTTTGTCGGCCTATGCGCGGCAATTTCTGGACCAGATGGAACGCCCGGATGTTGATGCAATTGATGGACTTAGCCCATCCATCTCGATCGAGCAGAAGACTACCAGCCGCAGCCCGCGCTCGACCGTGGGGACGATCACCGAGATCTACGACTACCTTCGCCTCTTGTTCGCTTCTATCGGAGTACCGCATTGCCCGAAGTGCGGGCGGGCGATCAGCCGCCAGTCGGCCGACCAGATCGTCCAGAGGGTGATGGCGCTGAGTCCGGAGGACCGGGTCATGGTGATGGCGCCGATCGTCCGCGGGCGCAAGGGCGAGTTCAAGAAAGAGATGGAAACGCTCGTCAAGCATGGCTACACACGGGCGCGAATCGACGGAGAGCTGGTCAGCCTCGACGACGAGAACGTAATCAATCTCGACAAGCGGAAGAATCACACCATTGAAGTTGTGATCGATCGTCTGCTGGTGAAGCCCGGGATCGAGCATCGTCTGGAAATGTCTGTCGGCCTGGCGATGAAGCTCGCAGGCGGCCTGGTGCAGGTTGCGGTGGTCGGCGGCGAGGAGCAACTTTATTCGGAGAAGCTGGCCTGCCCGGATTGCGGAATCAGCGTGCCGCAACTGGAGCCGCGATCGTTTTCGTTTAACAGCCTCTATGGAGCGTGTCCGGAATGCCACGGGCTGGGCAGCAAGTACGATTTCGATCCGGCGAAGGTGATCACCGACTGGTCGAAGCCGTTGCTCGAGGGCGGACTCGGGCCAGGGTCGGCGTCGCAGAATCTGATTCACATGTTGCAGATTTCGGCGGCAGCGTACGGCATCAATCTGAGCACACCGTTTGAGAAGTTTCCGGAGAAAACGCAAGACTTTCTGCTGAACGGCGAACCGGGGCGCGGTGGCAAGACGGGGTTCCACGGCATCTTCGGATATCTGAAACAGAATCTGGAAGAGTCGACTTCGGAGGGCTATCGCGACTGGCTGATGGATCACATGTCGGCTACGGAGTGTCCGGCGTGCCACGGGAAACGACTGCGGCCGGAGAGTCTGGCGGTCAAGGTGAATGGGATGTCGATTGGCGAGTTCACCGCTATGCCGGTCGAGCGGTCGCTGGCGGTGGCGCAGGGGATCAAACTGGCGGGGCGCGATGCGAAGATTGCCGGGCGCGTCATGCACGAAGTGGTGGAGCGGCTGCAGTTCCTCAATGCAGTGGGGCTGGGATACATCTCGCTCGATCGTTCGGCGGGCACCCTGTCGGGCGGCGAGGGACAGCGCATTCGCCTGGCGACGCAGATCGGATCGAAGCTGCGCGGCGTGCTGTATGTGCTGGACGAGCCGTCGATCGGGCTACACCACCGTGACAACGGACGGCTGTTGACTGCGCTCGAGAACCTGCGCGATCTGGGCAACACTGTGCTGGTGGTGGAGCACGATGAAGAAACGATCCGGCGTGCGGACTATGTGGTGGATCTCGGACCGGGTGCGGGGCGTCATGGTGGGAGCCTGGTGGCGCATGGAACGCCCGAAGAGATCATGCGCGAGCCAAACTCCCTGACTGGGGCGTATATCTCGGGCCGGGTGTCGATTGAGATGCGATCCGAGCGGCGGCATGCGAACGGCACGGCGCTGACGATTCTGGGCGCGAAAGAGAATAATCTCAAGAACTTGGATGTGGCATTTCCCCTCGGCGTGATGACTGTGGTGACAGGAGTGTCCGGGTCGGGCAAGTCAACGCTGGTGAATGACATTCTGTATCGCGCGCTGGCGCGGCAGCTTTACCGGTCGCGCGAGAAGGCCGGCGAGCACAAAGCGATTTCGGGCGCGGAGAATATCGACAAGGTCATCCGGATCGATCAGTCGCCGATCGGGCGGACACCGCGGTCGAATCCCGCGACGTACACCGGAGTGTTCACGCAAATCCGGGATTTCTACGCCATGCTGCCGGATTCGCGCGAGCGCGGCTACAAGGCGGGACGGTTTTCGTTCAATGTGTCCGGCGGACGCTGCGAGGCGTGTCAGGGCGAGGGGCAGCGGCGCATCGAGATGAATTTTCTGCCCGATGTGTACGTATTGTGCGAAGTCTGCGGCGGAAGGCGCTACAACCACGAAACGCTGGCGGTGAAATACAACGGCAACTCCATCGCTGACCTGTTGGAAATGCCGGTGTCTGATTCGCTGCCGATTCTGGAAAACATTCCGCAGGTGAAACAGAAGCTGCAGACCCTGGTCGATGTGGGGCTGGGATACATTCATCTGGGGCAGTCGGCGGTCACGCTTTCTGGCGGAGAAGCGCAGCGCATCAAGCTGGCGCGCGAGTTGAGCAAGCGGCAGACGGGAAAGACACTCTACCTGCTCGATGAGCCGACGACCGGGCTGCACTTCGACGATGTAAAGAAGCTTCTCGATGTCCTGCATCGTCTAACCGATCTGGGGAATTCGATCATCATCATCGAACACAATCTGGATGTGATCCGGAACGCCGACTGGATCATCGATCTCGGTCCGGAAGGCGGCGAAGAAGGCGGACGCCTGGTGGCTCAGGGAACGCCGGAGCAAGTGGCGCGGGTGAAGAAATCATATACGGGGCAAGCGCTGGCAGGGTATTTTGGAAAAGCAGTTCCCAGTTCCGAGAAGCCAGTTTCCGGTTCTCGGCTCTCAGTTCTCAGTTGAAGGGATCTCTTTGGGATCTTCTGACAATCCGCAATTCGAGCCACAGCCTCTGGTGAGCGCCGAGCCGCTGGCGCCTTTGCCGGTGCCTGATCCCTTTGTTTCGGCGAGTTTTCCTGCAGTTTCTGCACCGCTGCCGGTTAAGGATCCGGTGTGGAACGGCTGGGACGTGCTGCTGATCGCCCTTCTGACGCTTCTTACGTTGGTAGTGGTGGAATTGCTTACCATCGTGGGCGCGCGCGTATTTGTCTATCCGCACACCAGTTTTGCCGATGTGGCGCAAATGCCTGTGCTGGCCCTGATCGGCGAGTTTCTGTCGTACATCGCTGTGGCCGCGTACATGCTCATGCTGGTGGAAGGGAAGTACCACGAGCCCTTTTGGCATGCGATTCATTGGAACTGGCCGAGGAACGCAGCCTTGATGCTGCTCCTTGGAGTATTCACGGTTTCGCTTGATCTGGTGAGCCGCTACTTGCCCATGCCGAAGACCACACCCTTCGATCAATTTTTTGCGCGACCCAGGGATGCCTACCTGATGGCCGCTTTCGCAATCACTTTCGGGCCGCTGATGGAGGAGCTTTTCTTTCGAGGTTTTCTCTATCCAGTGCTGGCCCGGCGGACCGGAGTAGCTGGGGGCGTGCTGCTGACGGCGCTGCCATTCGGCCTGATCCACTATCTGCAGTACAAATCGTGGGCGGCCGTGCTGTTGATCACGCTCGTAGGCGTCGTGTTGACGGTGGTGCGGGCGGTGACCAAGTCGGTGGCAGCGAGCTTCCTGGTGCATGTCGGATACAACGCGACACTGATGACGCTGGCCGCCCTGGCGACGGATGGGTTCCGGCACATGGAAAAGGCCGCTGTCAGTTAGTTCCACCTGCGGTGAGATTCCGAACTTGTGAATCCGCTTCTGCGCGAGTAAGACGTCTACGGTTTTGGCGTATAGTAACCAGACCGTCCCTCAGGGATGAAGTATGAATCGACCTGTAGCGCCCAACCAGAACAGAGAGTCCGAACCACCGAAGACGGTGGCCGAGACTCTATTGTCGCCCAGTATCCTGGAGGCGGTTCCTGATGCTGTGGTTGCAGTGAACCAGCAGGGCGTGATTGTTCAGGCCAATTCTCAGACGGAAGCTCTGTTTGCCTACACGCGCGACGAGTTGATCGGTCAGAAGATCGAGATGCTGGTGCCGGAGCGGCAGCGGCCACAGCATCATCTGCATCGCGAGCACTTCCACCAGCAACCCAAGATTCGCCGCATGGGATCAGGGCTCGATCTCTACGGACGACGCCATGACGGATCAGAATTCCCCGTCGAGATCAGCCTCAGTCCCATTTCAACGGGCGATGGAATGATGGTTCTGAGCGTCATTCGCGACATCAGCGATCGCAAGCGCATTGAGGAAGAGTTGCGCCGTGCCCACGAAGAACTTGATCGCAGAAAGAGCCGCGAACTGCGCGATTCACAGAACCGGTTGGCACTGATCGTCGATTCCTCGCAGGATGCGATTATCGGCAAGAACCTCGACGGCATCGTTACGCACTGGAACAAAGGCGCCGAGCAAATCTATGGCTACACGGCACAGGAGATGATCGGTAATTCGATCTCGGTGCTGTGTCCGAAAGAACGGATCGATGAGATTCCGGCAATCCTGGAGAAGATCCGGAAAGGGCAGCGCGTCGAGTACTTTGAGTCGGTTCGCGTCACCAAAGACAAGCGGAATCTGCACGTCTCGATTTCTGTTTCCCCCATCCACGATGCAGAGGGTGAGGTCGTCGGCGCGTCCACCATTGCCCGCAACATCACGGCGCAGAAGAAGATCGAAGATCAACTGCGGCAGTCTCAGAAAATGGAGGCGGTGGGGCGGTTGGCCGGTGGAGTGGCACACGACTTCAACAACTTGTTAGGCGTCGTCACGGCATGTTCGGAACTGCTGGAAACGCGGGTGGACGCCGACAGCATGGAGTATATCGACAACATCCGCGAGGCGGCGAAGCGCGGCGCTTCATTGACCCGGCAACTGCTGGCCTTCGGTCGCAGGCAGCCGGTACAGACCCAGTTGGTGGATTTGAACCAGCGGCTTAAGGAAGTAAGCAAGCTTCTGCGTCCGCTTATGGGAGATGACGTTGAGATTGTGCTTCTGCCGCGGCCAGTGACGGCCATTGTTGAAGTGGATCCCGGCCAACTCGATCAGGTCGTCATCAATCTCGCGGTGAACGCCCGGGACGCCATGCCGCGAGGCGGAAAACTGATTCTCGAGACCGCCGCGTTCGAGTGTGATGAATCCTTTGGCCGGGAGCACTCGATGGTCGCGGGATGGTATGTGATGCTGGCCGTCAGCGACAACGGAACCGGCATGGACGAGGCGACGCGATCCCGCATCTTCGAGCCGTTCTTCACCACGAAGGAAACAGGCAAAGGAAGCGGGCTTGGCCTGGCGACCGTCTACGGCATCGTCAAGCAGAGCGGAGGGCATGTCTGGGTCTACAGCGAGCCGGGGCGCGGAACCACGTTTAAAATCTACCTTCCCAGCGCAGACCACAAACTGGGGACTGTGCCCGAGGCTCACGCAGAGGCGCTGCCTCCAAAGCGAGAAAGCGTGACGATTCTCCTGGCAGAAGACGACGTCATCATGCGCCGGCTGACGCGGAAGATGCTGGAAGAGCACGGTTATCAGGTGCTTGAGGCGGAGGACGGGAAATCTGCACTGGAAGTGATTGGCTCAGACCATGCGTCTGTTGACTTGATCCTCACCGATGTCGTGATGAAGGGAATGAACGGACCTGACCTCGTTCTGCGGCTCCTAGGCTCACATCCCGCGATAAAAGTTGTCTATATGTCGGGCTATACGGGAGAACTTGTCACGCACCAGGGATTAGACAGTGGCATCCGGCTTCTGGAAAAGCCGTTCACGCGAGCGGACCTGCTTAAGACCATCGACGCGGCGCTGGGATAAGGGCTCAGGCGTCCCGCGGAGGCCTGCAACTATTGCCGATCGTAGCTTGCGGATTCGCATTCCGCGCGGCGTTTCTCGTTTGCTCTTCCGACATTCATTTTGCGATACTCGGAGCGCTATGAAAGGCAATCCAAAAGTTATTGCTGAACTGAACAAGGCACTGCGGGAAGAGCTAACCGCGATTAACCAATATTTTCTGCACGCGGAAATGTGCGAGAACTGGGGATACAACAAGCTCTCCGAATTCATCAAGAAACAATCCATCGGCGAGATGAAGCACGCCGAAGTGCTGATTGAGAGGATTCTGTTTCTGGATGGCAGCCCGTCCATGCAGCCGTTGGAATTGACGGTTGGCGGTACGGTCAAGGCAATGATTGAAAGCGATCTGAAGCTGGAGATTGGGGCGGTGAAGCAGTATAACGATGCCGTTGCCCTGGCCACGAAGGAAGGCGACAACGGATCGCGCGATCTGTTCGTGACCCTGCTCAAGGACGAGGAAGGTCACGTGGACTTTCTCGAAGCCCAGGTGCACCTGATTAAAGAACTCGGATACGAGCGCTACTTGACGCAGCAGATGGGCGAGGCCGAGGAAGAGTAACGCTCGACTAGCATTGCTTGTGTGGCGCGGGCACTCCTGCCCGCGACTGCCGGCGGCGTATGAAAAGTCGGGTTGTGCGCCGCCTTCAACCTAGTGGTTTTGGTAGGTACGCCAAGTCTGCTCGTGGTTAGATTTCGCGGGCAGGAGTGCCCGCGCCACATTTGGTGCAGTGACTCACGTCACTTGCTCTACCCAGAGCCATCGATAGTCTTCTGGTTTCTGCGTGAGTCCTTTTCTAACAGGATTCTGACGGATGTACTCGATGGTTTCCCGCAGGCTCTCGTCTCCGCGAAGGACGTGGTCGAAGGATTCATCCTGCCACAGTGGGCCGGTTCTTTCACTGAGCTTGTTTATGCTGCGAGCGGAAGTGCCTTTGATCGCTCTTAGGATTTCTGGGAGCGCGAACGTCCAGCCGTCAGGGTCGCGCAGGGCCGTGAATAGGAGGTGTGCGTGGTCAGGCATGATGATGGCAGCGTGAAGGTGGATCGTCTTGCCATGGTCGTGAGGACAATGTTGCAGGGCTAGTGTGCGCGCTTGGGGCGGGAGTTCCAGACCTTTCAGCGTACGGAAAGTCACGAACAAAGGACGATTATCGCGCTGATAGTGAGGAAGGCGGCGGCGATACTGGTATCGGCGAAACGTCGCGGTGGGCAGTGATTAGCCTCTCCTATTCATGGTAGGCGACCGGAGAGGCTGTTCCGACGGCAACTTCGCGGGGTTCTCTTTGGTGAGTTCCGGAATGGGACGCGCGGCTGAGCTCGTGGTTAGATTTCGCGGGCAGGAGTGCCCGCGCCACACCGTCTCACTTCACCGTAACCGTCAGCAACTGCGCGCCGCTCACCACATAGTCCAAGGGAGGCGTTGCGGTCTCGTCAACGCTGGATTCGGCACTAACAATCATCTCCTGGTTGCCGCGCATGCCGTCCATCACATTCATTACCGAGAGCGGTAACGTGGGCATGACTTTGTCGGCGACGCGGGCTTCCGGGTCCGCTTCCAATAGTGAAACGTAGAGGCGGTTGTTCGCGTGCTCTTTGTTAAGCAGCGCGATCGTGGAAGCCAGATCGAGCTTGCGACCGAAGGCTGGATTGGTGCGGCCCACGCGGTCGAGAGTCTCGCCGTCACTCACGAGGATGCGCAAAGTCCCTTTGCTGGCCGAGGTGGGAATCTTCACCGGAATCTGGCGCACGACGCGTTCGCCACGATAGGGAGCGAGCACGGTTTCAACCATGATCTCGTCGCCGGGACGGGCCTCGGTGACGTCGGTGCGGGCGCTCTCCAGGCGTGCCCACCGCCGCTCGCGGACCAGGTCGAAATCGAGCTTCACGCTCTTCACCGCCGGAGCGTTGTAGGGATTGTCATAGATGCGTCCAAAGCGCTCCCCGAGCGAAAGAGCCGCGGACATGGCGGCAGGCTGCCCGTTCTCCGCCGGGACGAACATGTTCTTGAGCCCTACTTGGGGAAAGCCTTTGACGTCAATGCTGCCGTTGAGCCGGTAGGTAATTTCCTCGCCGTATTCGTTCACGCCATGCAGGGCGTTGAATACGGTCGCCATGATGGCCACGGGACTGAGGCGTGCGTTGTTCAGCACTTCGTAGTGGAATTCCTTTGCCCCGGCTCCGCCATGGATGGTCAGGGTCACCGGAATCATATCCGGCTGCTTGTTGAACACGCCCATAATGCCAGTGTGGCGGTCCTGCACGAAAACCCCGGCTTGCTCGGTGGTGTTGACAATCTTGAAGGCGTTCAGCGGTGAGGCCAGCGTGGCCAGCACCTGGGCTTTGTTCATCGGCAGATCGACGGAGCCGAATTGCAACAGCGGATGTCCGCAGGCCAGCAGACGCTGGGGATCAATGTAGGTCACGGTGCAGGTGGCCGCGATGTCCATGTCGCCGCGAACCAGGATCGCGCTCACCGCCGAACCCGCCTCCAGCGGTTCCGGCTGCTTGTCTCCACTGACCGAACCTGCGCCCATGACTGGTACAACTCCAGCTGCGGCGAACTGCCCCGCGAAGCGGCGCACGGTGTCGTCGGAGAATCCGTTGAATACCAGCGGCGTTTCGATGGGTTTGAGGTAGTTGGCGAAATCCTGCGTCGGAGCCGGGAGCGAGGTGCCATCGCCGGGAGCGGCGGTTTTCCCAGCGACGTTGGAGACGCTAGGCTTCGTTGCCGCGGCTTCTTCTGTTGGCGACTTGTCGAGCGCGTTGATCTCGAGCATGTCGGCAATCGGAGTAACTCCGGCGATCGGTTCTTTCGAGAATTCACCGATGCGGAAGGCCAAGGCGCCAGCCAGTTTGCCATTGAGATACACCGGGCTGCCGCTCATTCCGGCCACCACGCCGGTGTATTCCACCTTCGTTCCGTGCAACCGGACGAGGATAATATCGCCCTTGGGTCCATTCGCATTGTGCAAGACGCCGAGGACTTCCACGTCCATAGATTCCGGCTTAACACCTTCAAATACCGTGAGGGCATAGCCCCGCATGCCGGCGTGGATCTGGTCTACGGGAATGGTCGGCTGCGACGTTTGGGCAGGCAGGCTAATTGTGAGTAGGGATAGACCTAGGACGAGGAGCGCGAGAACCACTTTTCTCATTAAAATGCCCCGATACGGGACCTGCCACCGGGTCCCAATACAGATTAGACTCAGACCAACTGCGACTCGTTGCCGGAGGGGAAAGATCTGGGACCGGGCAAAACATCCCAATTGCGAATCCTTGCGTCTATACTAGCACAGAGACTTTTCGGGGTTCACCAATGTTTAATTGCCACAATGACAAGACTTTACAGCGTAATTGCTTGAACTTGTCCCGGTTTCTCCTGAGCCCGGCCCTTTGCCTGGTGCTAGTCAGCGCCTCGATACAGGTGTGGGCGCAAGACCAGCCGAAGGATCAGCAGACTCCGGCGACGGCGCAGACGCCGGACAACGGCAAGCCCAAGCAGGAAGTCCCCGCCGAGGCTGGCGGTCCCGGCGACAACGTCGGGCCGTATGCGATCCCAAAGAAGAAGGCGGATGACGCGCCGCCTCCGCCTCCGCCGGTCACTCCGAAAAAGGCCGAGGATATGCCGGACTATTCCCTCAAGGTCAACGTCCCCCTGGTTAACGTGGACGTGCTGGTCACGACCAAAGATGGACAGTTCATACCAGGCCTGAAGCAAGGCAACTTCCGGGTCATGGAAGACGGAGTGCCGCAGGCCGTGTCCCACTTCAATGTGTCCCAGGCGCCGGTCACGGCCGTGCTGCTGGTGGAGTTCGCCTCGACCAGTTACACGTTCATGGTGCAGGCCCTGCAAGCCTCGTACGCGTTTGCCAACAGTCTGAAGAAGGACGACTGGGTGGCTGTGGCGTATTACGATATGCAGCCACACATCCTGGTCGATTTCACGCAGGACAAGAAAGCCGTGTACGGAGCGCTGAACCAGTTGCGCATCCCAGGCTTCGCCGAGACCAATCTCTTCGACGCCCTCTACGACACGCTCGATCGCCTCGATCGGGTGGAGGGAAAGAAATACGTCATCCTCATAACCACGGGGGTCGACACCTTCAGCAAGCTGACGCTGGACAAGATGATGAAGAAGATCAAGGACACGAAGGATGTCACGATCTTTCCCGTGAGCATTGGCTTCATCTTGCGTGAGTACTGCGAGACGCACCCCAGTTCCTACTACTGCCATAACGCGCACGGCATGGGCATTCCGGTCGGACACATGGACTATCTGCAGGGCGACAATGAGATGAGAACCTTCGCCGCCATGACCGGAGGACGCGCCTACTTCCCGCGCTTTGAGGGAGAATTGCCGGAACTGTTCGGGGATATTTCGAACGACATTCGCAACCAGTACACGCTGTCCTATGCCCCTACCAACTCGAAGCTCGACGGCACCTATCGCAAGCTGAAAGTCCAGGTGGTCGCGCCCGATGGCGGTCCGCTGAAAGTAAAGGACCAGAAGGGTAAGGACGTGAAGATCGAGGTCGTCTCGCGCGACGGCTACACGGCGAAGCACTCGGTGGATTAAAGAGCAGTTCTGGTTTTTGGGCGAATCGCGTAAGAACCGCAAGACTGAGATCGCGAACGCAAGAAGGTAAGAGTTGTACGTGAGTCGAATCTAAGATTTCAGAAGCTAGCTTCTGCGGAGGTCCCAGATGCACCTCAATGCAAAACCGTTGCTGATCGCCGTTCTTCTGGTCTCAGGCGGATTGTGCGCCCAAGAGGCTTACCGTTCACCCGACCCCGACCTGTTAGCTCGACTCTCTTTCGACGGCCCGGCAACGGCTCAGGGCGAAGGTTCGCGGCACGTTTGCGTTGCCGTTTCTCGTGACGGAGATTATCGAATCGTGCAATCGCTGAATGGCGGGCACACTCAGCGGCTCCATGGGAAAATGCCGCAACAGCAGTTCCAGCAATTGAAGACGTTGCTGGGATCTACCGACTTCCGAGTTCTGTCAGGGAACCACGGCGGGCTGATTCGTCAAGAATCTGAGACCTTCGGGGCGGAGGTAATAATACCGGGACGGCGGGGAGAGGACCGGACGCAACAGTTGCACTGGTTAAATGCAGACGGCGAGAGTCCGTTTCCAGCCGCAGTGACGAAAGTTGTCAATTGGCTGAGGCGCTTCGAGCCCACGAATGGGAAGGAATTTGAGTACGCTGAATATCCAGATGTGTGTCCGTCGGGAGGACTGCGTTTCCTCCAGCCCTCAGTCGCGACAAACTTGCATCCTTGAGGTCGCGCCAAGGATGCGTGATCTGAACGAGGTATATGCGCATCGAATGGGCTCGCTCCGAGTATAGGAGTGCAAGGATCACCTGTTGCTGACCTGCTTATGCGCAATCAGTGCATGTGAAACAGGCGGTCCAGCAAGACAAATATCCCTGCGCCGACGAACACCAACAGCGCCATCTTCATTGCAGGCTCTTTGTTGACCTCTGGAATCAGGTCGGAAGCGGCAACATAGATCGTCACTCCAGCCGCCAACGGCAGACCGGCGCCCACGTGATGGCGAAAGAGCGCCATGGTCAGAACGCCGGCTAGCGTAGACCCTCCCAAGACTACCGAAGCACCCCACGCCGTGGCCCGACTGCGTCCGCTGGCGAGCATGACGGAACTAACGGTGAAGCCCTCGGGAATCTTGTGCAGAAAGATCGCGAAAAAAATCAGCCAACCCAGCCAGTTCGAAACCAGGAATCCCGAAGCAATGGCGATGCCGTCGAAAAAAGTGTGAATGATCAATCCGAACAGTACCGAGTAGCTCTTGTGCGAGTGAATGAACTCATCGTGATGGGTTTCTTCGCCGAAGTGGAAGTGGGGCGTGACCGTGTGCTCAAAGAAGTGGATGATCAGATAGCCCAGCAACACCAGGAATGCCGCGGACCTTCCGCGCAACTCGATGCTTTCCGGAACCATCTCGACCAGTGCGGTGGCCAGCATGAATCCCGCGCCCAGCGCGACAAAGTAGCGGAGATAGCGCCGCTCCCAGTGCCGCTGCACAATGATCGCCCCGCCGAAGACGTTGGCGGCGGCCGCTGTTAGGCCGAGGACGAGACTGGTAAAGATGGGGTTCATTAACAGACAGCCGGGATCATAGCAGCTTCACATACCGAACTCACAAACGGCCAACCACGGAGGCACAGAGACACTGAGAAAACAAAGCGTTGAGTCTTCTCCGTGTCTCGGTGCCTCCGTGGTGAAAGAGGTTAGCCGCTATGCCGAATGTGCATTACATCGCCATCCTGCACGATATAGTCCTTGCCTTCGAGGCGCAGCGTGCCCTTCGCGCGGGCGTTGGCCTCAGAGCCCGCTTCCAGCAACTGATCCCAGCGGATGGTCTCCGCGCGGATGAAATGCTTTTCCAGGTCGGAGTGGATGGCCCCAGCTCCCTCCTGGGCGCGCGTGTTGGCGGGAATCTGCCAGGCCCGGCATTCGTCTTCGCCGGCGGTGAAGAATGAGATCAGGCCGAGCAGCTTATACGTTGTGCGGATGAGCCGGACCAAGCCGCTTTCCTTGAGACCGTAGCTGGAGAGAAATTCGGCGGCATCGGCGTCGCTCATTTCGGCAAGCTCGGCTTCGACCTTTCCGCAGATGGCCGTGGCCGCCGCGTTCGGACGCGCGGCAATCTCCGTCAGCTTGTATTTGCTTACAGCTTCTTCGAGTTCTTTACCCAGTTCGGTCGACTCGCCGATGTTCAGTACATAGAAAATCGGTTTCTCGCTGAGGAACATGAAGCCCCGCAGTCGCTTCTTGTCCTCGGGGGTCATCTCCATTTCGCGCAGCGGCTTCTCGGAGCCGAGATGCGCATTGGCCCGCTTCAGCAACTCGAACTCTTTTTCGAGTTCCGGCGTCTTCATTTTCTTGAGATCTTTTTCCAGGCGCTCCAGACGTTTTTCGATCTGTCCGAGATCGCTGACCATGAGGTCGAATTCTACATTCTTGATGTCGCGTAGAGGATCGATCTCCGCCACGAGCGGAACCGCGGGGTCCTCAAACACGCGTACCACATGGGCCAAAGCGTCCACTTGGCGCAGATGGCCGATGTAGGCGGTCTCCTTCAGCGCGTCCTGTCCAATGGCCCCGACGTCCACATATTCGACTGACGTATGGGTCAGCTTCTTGGGGTTGTAAAGGGCGGCCAGGCGGTCGAGTCGGTCGTCGGGAACCTTCGCGACGCCAATATGGGCCTCACGCGGGTTGTTGGCCTGCGCGGAGAGATGCGCCTTGGTCAGAATGCGAAACAGAGATGTCTTGCCTACCTGGGGTAGGCCAATAATGCCGGTTTTCATAAGAAGCTCTTAGCTGTTAGCTCTTAGCTTTTAGCTGGTGCTTGGTTGAAATAAGGACAGTACTCACGGCGCGCTCAGGGCGCGTCAGATAACCTTTCAGGATAAACGATAGAGCGGGAATTGCTCAAACGAGCTGCTGCGACTAATGTCTCTCCGCCGGAAAATTCAGGCGCAGTCCGATGCGATACAAAATCGGTGGTCCGATATTGAACAGCGATCCGCTGGCTGTGGGAGTATTCGCCACGTTGTAGCGCTGGTCCAGCAGATTCTCGGCTGCGGCAAAGACTTCCAGGTTGCGCGTGACATTGCGCCCGATCTGTAGATCCATCGTGTAGAAGCGGCCGAGCGGGTACAGGTTCTGGTCGTCATCGTACTGGTTGCCGACGAAGCGTCCTTGAACGCTCAGCATGAGCCGCGTCGGATTCCAATAGCGGGCTTCCCAGGTAAAGACATTGCGCGGGACCTGCGCTACCTTATTACCCAGCAGAGAGACCGCCCCCTGCGGCACCGTATAGTTAACGACGCTCGCGCCCGTGAACTCGTAACCAGCGGAGATCTGAATATCGCGGCTGACGTGCACTACGCCGTCGAGCTCCACGCCTCGTGAGCGAATCCTCCCCAGATTCTCTTTTTGCCGCATGACGGGCGAGGATGTCGGATCGGTGGTGACGTTCTCGACCGGGTCAACAATGTCGCTCCAGAAGAATGTCCCGCGCAGATCGACCTTGTGGTCCAGCGCGGTGACGTTCACTCCGGCTTCCGCTCCGGTGAGGCGTTCGGCGTTAAGGAAGGGATTGTTCAAGGTCACGACATTGGCTACGCGGAATGTGCGGTACAACTCGTTCAGAGTCGGTGCGCGAAAAGCGCGGTACACAGACCCCGTGACTGAGACGTTATGACTCAAAGAGCGCAGCACCGATAGCCGCGGGCTGAAGGCAAAGTCACTTCGCGAGGGATACAACAGGCTGGGCGAAGTACATGCGCCGGAGACAGGCGTGCAGATCGAACTGGCGTTGAAATTATTCCAGTCGTCGAAGCGGCCAGCCAGAATGATGGTCCAATTGTTGAGCCGGACGAGATCTTCTCCGAACCATCCCAGAATGCGTTGCCGCCCTCCGGAAGCGTTGTTTCGAGTGTGAGTGCCGGAGGAGAAGAGTTGCTCGTCGCTGGCGCCCATGACTTCCACCAGGTCCATGCCACCGATCAGCGTCTGGTGTTTGCCGAGAAAGTGCGTCCACTGCGCCGCGCCACCGACAACCTGTTCGGGAACATACTGCAGATTGGTGAGTGATTCGGTGTTCCGGTCGGCTGCGACGGAGGAGAATCGCTGATCGTATCCCTGTACCTGACCATAGGCACGGAAGGTGAGGGAATCGCTGCTGCCAAATTGCTTGTCCAGTCCCAGCGCGCCTTCGCCCATGCGCGTGTCGTTCGTCTGGACCGGCGTGCCATTGTTGCGGAATTCGGTGTAGAAGCTGCCGCGCACGAAGACTCGGCCCTTCTCTCCGAGTTGATGGCCGACGGTTAAGTCGACCGTCGCGTCCTCCGAATTGGCTGGGGTGTCCACACTTCCGCGCTGCCATGTAGGAACGACGGTGTAACCATCCGTGCGAAACATTTCCGAAGCGAGGGAAAAGTCCCATCGCCCCGCACGAGTTCCCGTCCAGAAAGAGAGCTCGGGAGTGCGTTTGCTGCCATACGAAGTCTCCACCGTGAAAGCCGGACGCTGGGGCTGGCGCGTGATGAATTGCACGACTCCGCCGAGGGCGTCGCTGCCGTAGAGATTGGAAGCACCGCCACGGAATACTTCCACATTCGAGAGTGCCGCGCGCGGAACACGATCCCAGTAGACCCAGCCTCCGAAGGCATCGACCAGTGGAAGGCCGTCTTCTAGCACCAAGGCGCGGCTGGCAGCCGTTCCGCCCAAGCCCCGCAGCGAGACTCCCTGATTGGAGGCATTCGCAGTGCGGCTATCCGATCGGCGGAAGAGCGAAAACCCGGGCACCTGGCGGAGCACGTCATCGACTCGCAATGCCGGGGTTGCGGCCACATCGGTGGTTGAGAGCAGAACCGTGCTGCCCGGAGTCTCCGACAAGCGTACTTCCGTTCGCGCGGCCGACACAGTCACCTGTTCGCTGGCCGAAGCAGGTTGCAGGACAATGTCGAGGCTGACGGCGGCAGCCGCGGCCGTAGTCCAGGACCGGCGCGCGATGCGGAATCCTTCACCGCGGATCTCAATGGTTCCCCTCGTTGACGGTGCGTTGGGAAACGCGAAGTGCCCCTGCGCGTCGGTGGTGGCAGTGGCGCTATATGAACCTGACCGTATAAGCACCGACGCTCCTGCGATGACGGCGCCGCTGGGGTCGCGGACGATCCCCTCTACCTGCGTCGTCTGCGCCCAAACGCTGGGAAGCCCGAGGATCGAGAGAAAAATCGGCAGAATAAGGATCTTTTTGCGGTTCTGCATCGGAAGGAAACGCAACGTCGATGCCATTTAGGATACCAGAACCATGCAGCGAGCCTCCGGAGTCCCCATTACTTAAGGAGGAGATTGAAACGAAGAGGCGGCAGCGCTCTCCCAGTGTATGTGATCCTAGTCACACACAAGCGTGACAACTAGAATAGTGCATTCTCCCGCTCCAAAATAGGCTCCAGCCAAATGAAGTTCCACCGAGCTGTCCGGGTAAGGCTACGGGGAATTTGTTGAAGCTCATGGTGGAGGTACGCGCATGTTCGCCAATCCCGCAGCCAACTGGTATTACAGCAACCAGCACAACACTCAACCTGCATGTGAGCATTGTGGGGGCAAAGTCCGTCACGAGCGGTGGTGCATCACCTGCGACCCGATTGTGCAGTACGCATACTCAGCCGTGCTCAATCCCGAAAAACTGACACTTTACGATCGGCTGATCCTTCACGCGCTGGGAGCATCTTGGATCCAGAATCAGGGCCAGGGGACTTGCCAGAGTCTCACGCGGTAGCTAGTGCCCGACTGCTTGCGCAGCGACTGCGCTCGGAATCGCAATCATTACCGAGTCGGGCTGCGTCCAGACAGCCTTGCCGCTGGTCATGTCCAGCCGATTCATGGTGACTTTCGCTTGCAGGTGATCCACCTCGACCAGCAGGTAGTGGTAGTTGATTTCTTTGCTCTGAAAGAGATCATTCGGAGCACGCTCAATAGGATAGGCGTGAGCCGCTCCCCCACCCGTCACAAAATAAGTCACGCCGCCGTGCTCGTGCCGCTCATAGTTGTGGACGTGCCCGGAAAACACCACGATGCGGAAGCGAGCGTGGGCCTGGCGTTCCTCCAGGATTCTCGCCAATGCCTGTTCGGGCGCCCGAGCCGAGTGTCCGCCGCCATACTTCTTGTCGTCGGAGGAACTGGTGTAGGGCGGACGGTGGAACATCAAGAACACAAAATCCACATCGGCTGGGATATGATCAAGCGTGTCGGCGAGCCACTGGCCTTGCGGTCCGGACCGCTCCGCGAGAGAGCTGTCTAGCACGAGAATCAGCGCATTGGCCGCACGCACGGAGTAGAACCGGCTTTTATTCAGATCGGGGAAGCGCTGAAAATAATTGTCCAGCGCGATTCTTTCATCCCCATGCAAGTCGTGGTTACCCAATGCCGGATAGACCGGGATCTTGTTTTCGCGCCAGACGCTGGTTTCATGATCCCAGACTTTCCAGTCGTTTACGTCATAACCGTTGTAGACGATGTCCCCCGTAAAGCACACAAACGCCGGATTCGCCTTCGCTATGGCCTGCACCAGCGCCACGCGTACGGGAGGATTGGCCGCATCTGTATCTTTAGGATCGTGGAAGCGCGTGTCTCCGTACGCCACAAAGCGAAATGGAGACTTCATGTGGAGCCGCAACTCGACCGTGGACGTTTGTGCGCTCGATTTCTTGGTACAGCCGATCAGCGAGCAACAGGCCAGCACAACCAGCACCACTGCCTGCAACGACACAACTACCTCTTGAGCGACAACTGTGCGTCGCATACTCATAGGCGAAGGCCACGTTTTCGGAGTCAGACTTCTATTTTCCCACGACTAGCACTTCAAATTGCCCATTTTTCACCGTGGAAAGGAAAAGCCGGTGGGTCTTGGGATCGAGCGCCATGGCCTTTGCCCGCGGCGCCGTCTTCACCGTCTCGACCACAGAGTACTTGGCCGCGCTGGAGAACAGGGTACAGCTCAACACCAGAATGGTTGCCAAATAGAGAGCACGGCTGCCCATGAATGTCTCCTCCGGCCGCAACCTTAGACAACGCGCCTGAAATTTGCGTGAAGAACGGATCTCATGAATCAGAACTTGAAGCGGACCATGAATTGAATCTGACGCGGCAAGCCCGCACCTGTGTTGGGAGACGCGGCGTTATCGTTATTGTTGTTGAAATTCACCGTTGAGCTGATCAGGCCAAAGCTGCCGGGAACCGACAGGTTGGTTCCGGGGACAGTCGGGTCGTAGGCGAGATTCAGCGAGCCGGGATCGCCGAGTTGAACATGGTTGAAGATATTGAACGCCTGGACGGCGAACTCTATCGAGAGTCGCTCCGTGAGCTTGGTTTCCTTAGTGAGAGCAAGATCGATTTGCCAGGTATTCAAGGCGCGAACGATTCCGTTCGGGGCGTCGCCAAATCGGGTGAAGTTCCCATTCGCGTCCACGGGCGGCGCCTGGAAGGCGGCAGCATTAATCATGGGCACGCCATATCGACCGCCTCCCGGCACGGTTAGCGGAGCACCGGGTACGATGTCGGGCCGCTGATCGGTTCGATCGTTGCCGTCCGGCAGGAGATACGTCTGCGAAAATCCATCGAATGGCCCTCCCACAATGTTACCGCCGAGGTCCATCTTGACGGTCAGGGGATGGCCCGTGTGCCACATGCCGATGCTGCTCAAGCTCCAGCCTCCCACGATCTTGCCTAAAGCGCCGGCATCATTCAGGAAGGTCTTTCCAGGGCCAAAAGGCAATTCATAGACGGCGTTGAGAACAAAATTGTGTCGAATGTCGAAGACGCTTGGCCCCTTGTCGCACTCAAGGCAGTTGACGTTTTCCGGTCCGTTCGACTCACCGCCTCCGACCGAACCGTCGTTGATGGAATGGGACCACGTATATCGCGACTGGAAGGACAGACCCTTGCTAAAGCGGCGCTCAAGTGCCAGTCCTAAAGCATGGTAGGTACTCGCACCAATGTCCCTCTTGATATCGACTGAGCCAAACGGATCGGATGTGGAAGAGCCGAGCACAGTCGGGTCGGGAAGATAGAACTGGTCCAGAGGACGCACACAGTCGTTGCCAGCCCCATTGAGCGTGACTGGGAGTGTGCACAAATTTACGGCGCCACGCGAGAACAACCGCACGCCACGGCTGCCAAGATACTGGGCTGAGGCGAGGAAATTAGCTGGCAACTCATGCTCCACAGTTAAGCCCCACGTCTCCGCATACAGATCGCGGCGGCCTTGCCGCTGCAGGCCACGAGGATGCGAGGCCTGCTTTGAGGCCCCCGAAAGGTCTGGAGTCGTTTGCTCGTAGGCGGGAATGAGTTGACCAGGATTATCGACCGATACCCGGAAGGTGTCGCTCTCAAGTCCGGCGTTCAAATCGTCGTTCTGCGCCGCGCCGTGGTAGATGCCGAATCCTGCGCGAACGACGGTCTTTCCGTGCAGCGCGCCTGGGGCCCAGGCCAACGCGATTCGGGGATCGAAATTCTTGTAATTCGGGTTGTACAGGGACGGATCCTTGGGGCAGGAAGGAGTGTTGATTGGGCCGAGACTGGTCGGCACCTGCAAGACATTGAACGAACCGGACCCCACGCAAACCCCGTGAAATTGGTTCAGGTCAAAGACGGTAGTTCGGTTCGTGGCCTCATGCGCGACTCCGTAGTATTCCCAGCGCAGTCCCGCAGTGAAAGTGAGCGTCGGTGTGACTTTCCATTCGTCCTGGAAATATGGCATGTAGAAGTTGCGCCGCAATCCGTGGCAGCACCACGGAGCAATGAAGCTGACCTTAGCTAGGGTTGCAGTGATCATATCGCTCTCACTGCCGAAACTTAGGATGTTATCCGCCGTTTGCCCCTGATTGAGCCTGACGCGGCGGATCTCCATGCCGGTCTTGAAAGCGTGCCGCCCGTGAACCCAGGTGAGATTATCGACAATCCCGTATGTGGTGCCTACTTCGATGTCAGCGGTATTGTCGTTCAGCCCAACGAACGAACCATTGGTATCTACCGCAAAGGGTAGGGCGCTCGACTGTGGATTGTGGTATGGCGACCGGTTCACATAGACCTTGGCCTCGTTGAAGACATGCGTCGTGAAAGTGTGCTCGAGCGCGAGCAGATAGTTCGCAGGGTGATTGATGACTTGCAGCTTATCTCCCGGGAGACTGCTTCCGTTGGGGGCATCCACCAGACTAATGTCGCGCTGGGCGCGCCCGTACAGCAACGTCTTCTCGCTGAACTTGTGGTCAATCCGCACTAGCCAGGTATCTTCATGGATGGTGGTGGGTGTGGCGGCGGTGAGCAGGTCGGCATTGGGATCTGCCGACGAAGTCTGCTGGAAGGCGGTGTCGGGGTACGCGAAGCGCGCGGCGCAACCATTGATCGTTCCCACCGAAGCGCGCCACGGAAATGCCTGCATGATCGTGCACATTTGCGGAGATTTGTTCAGCACTTGCGCTTGGAAAGAGGGCCCACCGCCGGGAGGCGCGACGCCAGACGGCACCGTGAATTGCTGGGTCGTGGATTGCAACTGGCGGAGCCCTTCGTAGCTGATGAAGAAGAACGTCTTGCTCTTTTTGATGGGACCGCCGAAGGTGAAGCCGTACTGTCCCATGCGGAAGGGAGGAACCGCGGGGTTGCCGTTGAGGTCGTAGTCGTTGAAGTTGCGGGCGTCGAAAATGGAATTGCGAAAATAGCCAAAGAGCGAGCCGTGCCAGTCATTAGTGCCCGACTTGGTAACCACATCGATTTGGCCACCCGCCTGGGTGCCGTACTCGGCGTCGTACAAGGCGCTGTTGACGCGGTACTCCTCAATGGCATCCTGCGAAATCTGTAAACGCGTCTGCGACTTTTGCGCCTGCTCCTGAATGCCCCCAGCGTCGACGCCATCGAACGAAAAATTGTTGTCGTCGCGGGCGCGGCCTGCGAAACGAATTGTGCGTTGATCGCCGCCGCCGTCGTCCTGGGCAAACGGCGCGAGCATCGTGAAACTAGCCCAATCGCGTCCGTTATTCGGCAGGTTCGCAATCTGTTCTGTGTCAATCACCGTTGCTGCCTCGGCCGAACTGCGGTCTGCAGGTCCGGTTGATGCCTCGACATCGACTTGTTCGTTCACCGCTCCAACTCCCAATTCAACGTCCAAAGTGCGCGTCTGGCCGACGCGCAGGATGACGTCCTCGACCACCTTCGTTTTGAAGCCGGTGCTGGTAACGGTCAGCTTGTAGTCACCCACGGCCAGGCCAGGAAAACGATAGTAGCCTTTCGAATTGGTCTGCTGTTCTTCGCTCAGACCTGTGTCCACGGCAAGAACCTTCACGCCGGCGCCCACGACAACTCTTCCCGACGGATCAGTCACGGAGCCCTCGATCACGGCCCGATCCACTTGTGCAACTGCCACCGGCACTCCGACGAATAGAAGCAGAGCGCTAACGGTCAGCGCGAAGAATCTCACGAGAGGAATCGAAAAGCGATGGTTGGGGTGCATGGCGTCGGCTCCTTCGGCACAGGAAACACTGATTAGGAGAGGCGCTTGCCCCTCCGGTTACGTTGAAATGCAGTGGACCAGATGACTCGAAATCGTAGAGTCGAGGTGTGACGGAGAAATGAACATCACGTTAATATTTCTTCAGGTTGCTGAGCGGCGCCCTTGCTTCAGCTCTAAACTGTGGAAGCACTTGCACAGGTCTCGGAACCATTCCGATGAAGCTGCTAATCGTGGAAGACGAAGCGCGCATGGCCGACCTTCTCCGCAAGGGGCTGACGGAAGAGGGCCACATGGCGACCTGTGCGTCGGACGGCGCCGAGGGCCTCGCCCTGGCGAAGGCTTACGAGTTCGACGTCATCATCCTCGACGTGATGATGCCCAAACTCAGCGGATATGAACTAGCCAAGCGTCTTCGCGCGGAAAAGGTTCGAACCCCCATCCTGATGCTGACGGCCCGCGACTCTGTTCCTGACATCGTTCGTGGTCTTGATCTGGGCGCCGACGATTACATGACCAAGCCGTTTTCGTTTGACGAGTTGGTGGCTCGCCTGCGCGCGGTGAAACGGCGCGCTCTGGTCGCACAGGAAACAGACCTGCGCGTTGCAGATCTGGTAGTCGATCCCGCCAGCCGCGAAGTGATGCGCGGCGAAGTACGCCTCTCTCTGACTCGCACGGAATACAATTTGCTGGAACGACTCATGTATCGCGCGGGCAAAGTGGTTTCGCGGCGCTCCCTTATCGAATCGGTCTGGGGCTTTGATCGGGACATCGAAGAGAACACGCTTGACGCTTTCATGCACCTGTTGCGTAACAAGATCGATCCCTCCGGCCGGCCGAAGTTGATTCACACCGTTCGCGGCGTCGGGTACATGATTCGTACGGATGGCCAAGCATGAGAAGACAGGCATGAGAAGACTCTCCATCGGCTTGCGCCTCACGCTCTGGTATCTGGTGATTTTCGCGATCGCGCAGTTGGTCTTCGGCGCGGGCATGTGGTTCATCCTGCGCCACAATCTCTATGACCTGGTCGATGACGAACTTGAGAGCCAGGTCGAAGACCTGAAGAGCTTCCTGCAGTCTCAGCCCAAGGATCGTTCCATCGCCAAGCTCAAAGAAGAAGTCAACGAGACATATGCCATTGAGCACTCCGGCGACTTTCTCGAGGTCTATGCGGAAAAGGGCGAGCTGATTTATCGTTCTGCGTTCTTGCAGGCGCACCAGGCGGTACTCTTGCCGCCTGAACAAGTGCAGCAAACCATCATAAGAAGCCGCAGAATTGAGGGACGGCCCCTCAGGTTTATTCTTCAGAAGTTGGAAGTGAATGGTCGCGTCTACACCGTGGAAATGGGTGCACCGGCCGACGATGCGGTCGAGACGCTGTCTCTGTTCCGCTCCTACCTGCTGATGTTTGCGCCCTTGCTATTGCTGGTGGCTGCCGCTGGCGGCTACTGGCTGAGCCGTCGGGCCCTGTCTCCCGTAGATGCGTTGGTGCGAACCGCCCGCGAAGTCAGCGGAACCAATCTCAACAGCCGGCTGCAGAAACTCGAGACCGGGGACGAACTGCAGCGCCTGTCCGACACATTGAATGAAATGCTCGACCGCATCGAAACTGCATTCATGCGGATCACGCAATTTACCGCCGACGCCTCGCACGAACTGAGAACGCCCGTATCCCTCATCCGCACGGAGGCCGAACTGGCGTTGCGCAGGTCCAGAAATGAAGCCGAATACAAGGAGTCGTTGCGCCACATCCTGCTGGAGGCCGAACGCACGACCGCCCTGATCGAACAACTGCTGTCCTTAGCTCGCACCGATTCGGGTCGCGAGAAGCTCCACCTGCAGCCAGTGGATTTGCGCCAGACACTCCGCAGCGTGGTCGACGGCTGGCAACAGGTCGCGACTATCCGCAACCTGGAATTTTCGGCGCGTATTGCAGCTTCAGACTCCTTCGTCATGGGCGATGACACCTTGCTGCGGCGATTGGCCGACATCCTGCTCGACAACGCGTTCAAGTACACGCCCTCGCCAGGTTCCGTTCGCCTGTCGCTCGAACAGAGAGGCGAGAGTGTAGCGATCACCGTTCAGGATTCAGGGCCGGGAATCGCCGAGGAGGAGCAGAGCAAGATCTTCGAACGCTTCTATCGCGTCGATAAGGCCCGAAGCCGTGCGCAGGGAGGCGCAGGTCTTGGCCTTGCCATTGCTCAATGGATCGCCGTGCAGCATCGCGGCTCGATCACCGTCGAGAGCCAGCTTGGCCAAGGCGCATCGTTCCGTGTGGAGTTGCCCATGACCGCAGCCCCCGTGCAAAACCCGCTACCCGCGTGAGCATATTCAAAATTCTCAAACGCTGCCGTACAATAGAAAAGCCCTCCCACCGCCGGGATGGCGGAACTGGCAGACGCAGCGGACTCAAAATCCGCCGACCTTCGGGTCTTGGGGGTTCGACTCCCCCTCCCGGCACCAAGCCAAAAAGCCCACAAAATGAGCGCCCAGCTGGCGCTAGCTTCCCGCACGAGACGTCTCTGAAGCAGACGCAGCGGATTTCGAGGCATCTCCAGCAACGAATGCAAAGTCTATCGCATTAAAATTCATAGGTTTATGGACAGATATGTGGCAGGTGAGGGCTACACATCAGTTGCACATTTACAGATTTGCACTTCAATGGCACGAAGGATGAAATGGGCAGCACCTAAGCTCCAGATTTACCGGGACACGGTGAAGCATAATGCAGGCAGCAAACCGGACAGTGAAAGCGTCGCACGGCATCGGCGGCGGCGAAATCCGCAAATCTCAAAAGGCTGTGAGAGTTCCACTCTATCCGTGCGCACTATGTTTTGCTCTGGCGTTGAGTTGTCGTCGCCGACATCGATATGTGTCATCACTTCTTGGTATGGAGTGACTATTTCAATATCTGCATCCAATGCTCCCCGAAGACCGCGAAAATTCGAGTTACGCCCACAAGCAAGACATTGGCGCAGCAACAAGACGGTCGCCGAAGGGGACCGGCCTTCCGCCATCGTAGAGAACCACTCCCAGCTTGAAGTTATCGCCGCAGGCCTCCGCCAACTTTCGGAGTCCCTTGAAGTCACCAGCATTCACGGTAGCGCTCGCCTTGACTTCGATACCGACTAATGCACCACTTCCCGATTCAATCACAAGGTCAACCTCGTCCTGATCTTTGTCCCGGTAGTGGTATAAAGCGCAGCTCTCACCAAACCAAGACGCCTGTTTCAACACTTCAGAGAAAACAAACGTTTCCAGCAATGGTCCGAAGATCGAACGGTCTTTCGCTACCCGCTCTGCGCTAGCTCCTAAGAGTGCGCCCAGCAGGCCGGAGTCGAGGAAATGCAGCTTGGGCGTCTTTACCAAACGCTTCAACTGGTTCCGAAACCACGGTTCCACCCGACGAACGAGAAACAACTGCTCCAGGATGGCCACGTATTTCCTTGTGGTCTTGTCGTCAAACCCAACTTGGCCGCCTATCTGCGTGAAATTGGTGAGCTGGCCAGAATGGTGTGCAAGAACCTGTAGCAGACGCGGCATTTGGTCGAGTTTTTCCACGTCGGCAACCTCGCGTACATCCCGCTGCACGATGGCTCTTACGTAATCACGTGCCCATGTCTGGCGTCGCTTTGGATCTTCGCGTCGCAGCATTTCGGGGTAGCCGCCAGTCAGCACGGCTTGTACTAGGTCTTTGCCGATCACTGGCTCCGCAGGTTTGCCAAGTTTGCTATCGAACGCCGCTTTGAGGAACCCAGGCTTCTTGCCTCGGATTTCAGCTCGCGAGAGGGGCAGAAGGCTCACGATCTCCATGCGGCCAGCTAAACTCTCCGAGACTTGGGGCAGAGTAAGAATATTGGCTGAACCGGTCAGTAAGAACCGACCGGCGCGGCGATCTTCGTCCACTGACTTCTTGATGGCCCGGAGAAGGTCGGGCACTCGCTGTACTTCGTCAATGGTCGTTCGATCAAGAGCGCGCACCAACCCAGTGGGATCGCTGCGTGCCGCAGCCAACACCGTGTCGTCATCCATGGTGATGAATTCGCGCTTGCCCCCGACTAAATCGCGGACCAGCGTGGTCTTGCCGCACTGGCGCGGCCCCGTAACCATCACGACCGGCGTATCCTTGAGCGCGGTGGCCACCAGTTCGGCGGAAAAGCGAGGAAAGAGCGCGTGATCGGTATCGTCCATGCCGGGTGAAGGCTCCGTCTAGTTCGGATTGGTGGTTCGTCTATTTCGGATTATAGGCTCGTCTGATCCGGAATGTAACGATGGACAGTACCGGGGCTCATTTCGGCGACTGCAGGGCCAATTCGATAGCCGATGGCACCGTAGCCATTTAGTCGCCGGGCGTACATTCGCGCCAGCATCAGCACCTGAGAATCGACATAGTCGTAGACGCGAACGACACGCTTAGCGTGGTGAAGCCGATGGAGACGCCCAACATACTGTTGCAACGTTCCCTTCCAGGAAATCGGCATCGCCAAGAACAAGGTGTCTAGACGAGCATCATCAAAGCCCTCGCCAATGTAACTGCCAGTTGCCAGAATGACTCTTGACTCGCTCTCCGGAACAGCCGCAATCGCCTCCGCAATCGTGCGGCGCTGTTTCTTGCCCATGCCGCCTTTTAGCACAAACACGTTACTCACTTTGCCAGAGAGCGCCGTCTCAAAGTACTTCAAGTGATTGGTCCTGCCGGTGAGAAGCAGCGGTGAGCGCCGGTCACCGACTGCGCGCAGCAGATCGTCAAGGATCATTTCATTGCGAGCACGGTCATCTGCAAGTGCAGCGTACACCTCCTGAATCGTTGTATCGATCCGCTCGGGCGGCATGCAAAACTCAGTCAACCGAGGAACCACTTCATGTTCGAACGGCGTGACTGCGGTCATCGAACGTGCGCTGAGCTTATGTCGTATCGGACCGCACTGCATGTAGATGATCGGGTGGTGTCCATCTTTGCGCTCAGGCGTTGCCGTCAGGCCGAGGACGTACCTCGCCTTTACTTGCTTCATCACCTGCTCAAAAGTGAATGCCGACAGATGGTGGCATTCATCAACAATGACTTGCCCGTACTCGGCGACGAAGTCTTTGACTCCCTCTCTGCCGTGGGTGCTTTGGATGATGGCGATATCCAGGGTGCCACTGCGTTCGCGTTTCCCGCGCCCAACTTGACCGATTGACGGCGCGGGAAGAT
>JADGNQ010000331.1 GCA_017883385.1 Candidatus Sulfotelmatobacter sp. | reverse complement strand
TATCGATCGTCCAATTGTGGAAGGGGCTGGAGTTCATTGGTGTCGGTCAGGCGCGGCGCGCCCAAAACCTTATCTCTGGCAGTGCGCTGCACACTTCGTTCCACCTAGATTATGCACGCAACCTGCCCGTTCGCCACGTGCCAAGTGGTGATAGCGTCCCCACCGCCGATCCCCAATCCCTACTGAAATTGTTCTGAAACGCTACCTTCCTTTGTAAGTTATTCTCACGTCTCACCCAGCCGTGCATAAGAATCTATGCACGCTGATCGTTCAGAGCCGGAGGGCCGACGCCAGGACAGGCGCGTACCGGTTGCCGGTCGGCACAATCGAACGTAGCCGATCCATCAGCCGCGTCATCGTCCCTTGCTCGGCGTAATGATCGCTGTAACGCACCAGGACAGCCCCGGCGTGGCGTACGATTTTTGCGGCGAGAAACAGGAAACGCAGTCGTGCGGTCGCCAGTGTGGTGTGGTGCAAATCCTCGGTCTTGGCTTGCTCGTCCCGGTTGAACAACATCAGCCAGCAGTTCAGGTTGTAAGCCAGCATGGCCAACTGGAAGTGTACGCAGTTCATGGACCATCGCGCCGATGGGTGCGCCGCCAATCCCGCATCGTTGTTGGCTTCTTTAATCAAGTTCTCCGCCCCTGCCCGTTGTCGGTAAAAACCCACGGCTACGTCGATGGGCGCATCCAGGTTGGTCGTGAATACCCGATAGCTGTATTCCGGTGTGTCGAATAACTGGTATTGCACGGGTTCGCACAGTTCCTTCGGCTTTGCCTTCTTTTGGTATCGCAACGCCACGAACCGGTGGGCTCGAGCCCATCCTTGCGGCTGATAGCGAAACTCGCACTGGCCGTCGGCGTCGGTGCGCGGCGACCCCGTCCACCGGGCCGCTTTCAACTCCTCCACCAAGCGCGGAGTCTTCTGCGCCGACAGCACGAACCCGCATCTGTGTTTCTCATACGCCTCCACCGCTTCCCAGCAGTAGAATCCCGAATCTGCCCGCGCATACACCCGCTCCACCGATTCCGGCAGCGCGGCAAACACGCTCTCCAAGTGCGCGGCGATCTGCTTGCCCGTCGGCCGATCTCCTTTGCGCAACTCCCCGCCCACGTACTCCCGCGTCTCGGCCAGAAACGTCAGGATCGGTAGGGTCGAGGACTGGCGCGGTGCCCCGTAGGTTCAGCCTATCCGTTGCTCCCCGTTTCCTCTGGGAGTGCCTCACTAACCGAACCGTAAACCCGTTTCCAATCCCCGCCGCATCAAACCCACCGTGCGGATTTCCCGCAGTGGGCTTTCCTGTTTGCTTCACACCAAGGTTTATGTGACGTCTGGGGTTGGATCAGCTTTCGGGTACCATGGCCGCTTCACTCGGTAACCCTCAAACAGTCCCAATGTGTTGTACAGCCATTCCCTACTCCACCGTTTCCATCCCATCCCCTTGCGTCCGCTGGCACGCATCAAGTGCCGCCGAACCTTCTTCTCTACCCATCGCTTGACCATCGAGAAACATCGACTCGAATCGCCAATCCGAAAATAATTCACCCAGCCCCGCAGGATCGGATTGATCATCTCAATCACTTTTCCCACGGGCTGGCTGACGTTGCGTCGGAAGATCTCCCTGAGTTTTGCGAACAGCGCGGTCCGCTTCTTCAGCTTCGGCGCATAGTAAGGTCGCCACACCCGATTACGGCTCAGGATGCGACGAAATTCAAAACCCAGGAATGAGAAGCTCTCTCCCTTCGCCAGATCGACCATCCGGCTTTTGTCCTCATTGATCTCGACTCGCAGTTTCGCTAACTCCTCCCGCAATCGCCTTTCCACCGCCTTGACCAGCCAGTCATTCCGCGGATGAGCGTCGATCAATATCACCAGATCGTCCGCGAATCGTGCATATTGGACATTGGTGTATTCCCCGCGCCGCGTGGTAGCGATCGCCTTTTCCAGCATCCGATCTACCTCGGTGAGGTAAAGGTTACTGAGCAACGGCGAAATCACCCCGCCTTGCGGAACGCCCTTTTCCCCAGTCGCCTTCAGCATCATCTTGAGCAAATGCATGACCTCGTCATCCCTGACCCGTCGAGCCACCTTCTCTAACAACAGATAATGCTGAACGTTATCGAAGTAGGCTCGCAAATCAATATCGATGATTCGCGTCTTGCTCTCCACAATCGCCTGAGCCACTCGGTTCACCGCTTGATGCGCTGTCCGTTTCGGTCGGTATCCATACGACCCCGATTGGAAATCAGCTTCGAAGATCGGCTCCAGGATGAGCTTGAGTGCCCCCTGAACCACACGATCGCGGATAGTCGGAATCGAAAGAACGCGGACTTTCTTGCCCCCATCCTTGGGAATCTCCTTCTTCCGTGCCCGCATGGGCCGATACGTGTTTGAGTCCAGTTCATCCCGTATCTGCTCCAGAAAACCCTCCACTCCGCTTTCCTCAATGGCGTCGAACGTGACTCCGTCTATTCCCGGTGCCCCGTCGTTTTCTTTCGCCATCCGGTAGGCTTCGTGGAGCGTCTCCTTCTTGCAGACATGGACGTACAGTCCCCAGAACCGCCAAGTCGGTTCCGCCTTCGCCTTGACGTATAGGCTCCGCCTCAGGTCCTGCAAACTACTGGGTGCCTTTGTCATCTCACCCTTGCCTCCCATGTTGTTGGAGCCGGTACAAACAGCAGGGTCCCTTCGCTCCGCGGATACTACTCCGCTTCTTCGCTACTGCGGACCCGTCCGTCACCCTCTCGCCTTTCGCCCGACTTCCCGGTGTCGCCGGTTATACGGGTTCCTGCTCCGCCGATTTCGCGACGGGGCGAGGAGGGCTTCTCCAGTTGCTCGGTGCATCCTTGTCATCGTGCTGCCGCTACTACCCCGCCAGAGTGTTCCGCCGCATCGGTCAGTTGGCGACGTTCCATGCTGCCTTCGCCCTATCAACGGGGGCTCAGCCTCTGAGGTAGAAGTTTCGGGGCCACCTGTGCGTTCATTTTCATTACGGCCCAATGACTCGCTCACCATCCCAAGGATGGCTTTGTCGATAGACTTCCGGGGTTCAGTTTCCTTCCCGCCCGGCTACCCAAGCTACAGAACTCTGACTTTTGTTCTGGTGGGGTTGCCTCCCACTGAATACACCAGCCTTCGCTGGACATACGCTGATAGCTCTTCTTCCCACGATGCTTCGGGTTGTATCCCTTACGTGCTCCCATTTGGTGGCCGTACACAGTTTGCACGGTCGTGTCGGTGTCTAGCGTGACTTCCTTCAATCCGACATGCGCGGCTTGCCAGACTCGCTGCCGCATTTGCCGCCCCACCTCCAACAGTTGGCGCGCTACCATCAGGTGCAGCGACGCCAAGAATCGCCAGAAAGTGCTCTGCACCGGTAACTCCTTAACCTCCAGAATCCCGGTGAGCATTGGCTCCCGTTCCAGAAACTGGAGGTGGTTCAAACGGGAAAAACCTACATACAGCGCAAGCATCATGGCCAACAAAAACCGGTACCCGGGCATCGATGTGGTCAGCCGTTTGATTCCGACATGCTGCTCGATCAGTTCCCGGAATTGAAGCTTCTCCAACATTGTGACAACCGGTAACAAGCCGCCGTATGCCGTCAAGTTCGAGCCTTGAAAGTCATAGGGCGTGGAAGCCCCGATTTTCATAGGTTTGGGAATCGCTGCTTCTGGCCCTTGTTCGGCGGGCGATTTCCGCGTATGCTCTTTTTTGTTCGTCACCATTTGGGTGGCTCCTGAGAATCGGGCTCACGGGTGGCTAGACTCGTGGCCCTACTGTTTTAGCGCAAAGTTCTCAGGGGTCCCAAATGGTCGGCCTTCTCACGCGATCAAGATGCCATCAGTTTCTCGTGCATAACCCGGCTGACATCTCTGTCCAACCTTTGCCGGGCTTGGGTAAGCTACCCATGGTAATCTTCAACGTTCAATTGCCTTCGTTCCGTCCTGCCGACGATCTGCTCCTCACCGCCGTCCGTCTTT
>JADGNQ010000330.1 GCA_017883385.1 Candidatus Sulfotelmatobacter sp. | reverse complement strand
AGCGAGGTCAATTACATCATGGAGGGCGATGGCCAGCCATGTGCGCAGTTACCGAATCCAGAGGCGAGCAATATTGACCGCGTGGTCGCCCGGCGCATTGCCGCCGAAGTCGAGGACGGCTCTTGTCTTCAGATCGGAATCGGCGGCATGCCCAACGCAGTGTGTGCGTTGTTGCTGGAAAGTGGCGTACAAGACTTGGGGATCCATACAGAGATGCTGACCGACGGCCTCGGCCTGCTTTACCGTTCCGGCAGGGTGACTGGATCGCGGAAGACGTTGGACCCAGGCAAAGTGGTCTATACGTTTGCGCTGGGCTCGCTGGCGCTTTACGCAACGGTCAACCGCAACCCGCACTTTTACTGCCAGCAGGTGGATTATACGAACTCGCCGCACATGATCATGCAGAACGACAAGGTGGTGTCGATCAATAACACCACACAGATCGATCTGCAGGGCCAGGCGTCTTCAGAATCCGACGGGCATCGCCACATCAGCGGCACGGGCGGGCAACTACAATTTGTGCGCGGCGCGTATGCGTCGCAGGGAGGCAAGTCGTTCATCTGCCTTTCGTCTACTTACGAGAAGAGAGGAGAGCGGCGCAGCCGCATCGTGTTTAATCTCACGCCCGGTAACATCGTGACGACGCCGCGATCGGACGTGATGTATGTGGTGACCGAGTTCGGGATGGCTAATTTGAAGGGCAAATGCGTGGCTGAACGAGCCAAGGCTATCATTGCGCTCGCTCATCCTGATTTCCGTGAAGAGCTGGAACGGCAGGCTTACGAAAACCGATTGATTCCGCGCGGAGTTTCCTTTCGTCGTCGAGGGGAGCAGTCTGATGTTTTGCACGAAGCCCAAGGTTTTTCGTGAAACCCTCTCGATTCGAAAAAGGGTCTAGTACTACAGTTGTAGATAGAATGCGGGCAGAGGAGATCCGCGCTTTCGATAGTGGCAGCACATAGCTCGGAATTGATGTCGTCTTCGCCACTCGGACCAATGCAGCAGGTGCTCAATGCCGTGCCACCCGCGCCATAGCAACGCGGTGAGCAGATGGCGCAGTTCGGGTACGCTGAGCCGCACTTGTGCGTCTGGAGTTTTTTTCTCCACGCGCTCGCAACACGGATAACACTGCATGGGCCAGCATGGACAGCGTGATGTGCCGATACCAGCCCTGCCAGTGGCGCACTTCGTAGTGGTCCAGCCCGCATTCGCCCTTAGCTGTCTCAAAGGATTGTTCGATCAGCCAGCGTTGTCCAGCCACTCGGACCAGCGTTTCAAGCGTGTCTTTCCCGGTGGGAGCGTAACACAGATAGTAAGCGCACTCTGGCTTCTCTTCGATGCTGCGCCGCACCAGAAGCGCCCGAGCCCAACCATCCTGTTTCGACAATTGCATCAACGCCCAATCATAGAGCCGTTCGCCCTTGCTGCCGAAACCGGCGGAAAAGCGCTTCCATGCAGGTGCGGGCAAACTCCGCGCAATTGCATCCACCCGATGTTGCATAAAATCCGGTTGCCACAAGCGCTGGTCTGAAGCCACAGCCAGCACATAGGCCATCTGCCGCCCCTCCAGGAACCGGCGCAGCTTGCTGTCGTGGCCGTAAACCTCGTCGGCTGCAACCCAGGCCGTCGCAGCGCCAGAATCCAATGCGCGCCCGATCATGCGCCGTGCTAACTCCGGCTTGGTGGCAAACTCGACAGTCTCAGGAATTCCTGCCTCACGGCGACGCTCTGGATCCTCAGCCCACTCCTGCGGAATGTAGAGTTCGCGGTCCACCAGTGCCGCGCCTTTGTCAGAGCCATAGCAGAGAAATACGCCGACCTGGCTGTTCTCGATGCGTCCGGCCGTGCCACTATATTGGCGCTTGACACCCGCCGAGTGCAGGCCCTTCTTCAGAAAACCCGTCTCATCGACGATCAGAACAGCATCTGGACTGCTCAACTCTTCCAGAACGTAATTGCGCAGCTTATCCCGCGCAGCGTCTGCATCCCAACGAGCCCGGTCCAACAGATGCTGCACGCGATAAGGAGCCGCTTCCTCCATCCACTCAGCCAACTGCCAGCCATTCTTGCGCTCACAGCCGCTCAACAAGCCTTGTAAATACGACAGACTTAGCGCACGAGGCTCTGAGCGCACAAACAGATCCGCAATCAAGCCATGCGCCCGCAACAACTCCCGCTTCCAACCCGATAATCGCTTCTCCATGGCAAAGAACGAAGAACTACATCCAGAGCGAATTCAGTTTATCACTTATCTACAACTGTAGTACTAGAGCATTTCTCCCGATGGTGTATAGTAGCGATGGCGACTTTCCGCGCACATGACGATGGCGCGACCCTATTCGGATGATTTGCGGCAGAAGCTACTGGAGGCCCACGACCAGGGCAAGGGTAGCCTGGTCGAGTTGGCCGAGCGCTTTGGCGTGAGCCTGGGCTGGGCGTGGAAGATTTCCGCGGCGCGGAAGCGCACCGGGCGGATCGAGAGACCGAGTTACCAGCCTGGTCCCAAACGCCGGATTGACGAGCAGCTACTGGCCGGGTTGCTGCGCGACCATGCGGATGCGACCTTAGTCGAACTGCAGGCGGAGTTGAAGAAGAAGTCTGGACTTGGGTTCAGCACCCAGCATCTGTGGCGGGTGCTGAAGCGGATGGGCTTCCGTCTTAAAAAAAGTCACTCCACGCCCAGGAACGCGACACGGAAGCCAACCGCAAACGACGCGAGGAGTTCGTCCAAACCCTCTGCGACATTGCGCCGGAGAAGCTGATTTTCCTGGATGAAAGCGGCGTTTCCACGCAGATGACGCGCCGCTATGCCCGAGGTATGGGTGGGGCGCGCATCGGCGAGGGCACGCCCCAGGGCCACTGGAAAATCCTGACCATCCTGGGCGCCATGAGCACCCGCGGCATCCTCGCCGCCATGACCATCGAGGAGGCGACCGACCGCGACATCTTCCTGGCCTATCTGGACCAGGTTCTGTGCCCGAAGTTGCGCCCTGACGACGTGGTGGTGATGGATAACCTCAGTGCGCACAAGGTCAAGGGCGTGCGCGAAAGAATCGAGGCGGTCGGAGCCAGGCTGCTCTACCTGCCTCCTTACTCCCCCGACCTGAACCCCATCGAAAAGGCCTGGGCCAAGCTCAAGCAACTGTTGCGCTCGGCCAAAGCACGGACCCAAGAAGCGCTCGATCAGGCCATCGCCGAGCTGCTCCCCTGGCTCACTGCCGAGGATGCAACCGCTTGGTTCAGACTCCCATTCGCTGCTCTACAGAAATAGGAGAAATTCTCTAGCTACTGAATGCAGCTATTGCGCCTGCTTCATCGTCCCTCACGTCGAAGACTGTGTAGAGTTTCGTAATTTGCAGAAGGTCGTGAACCTTCTTGGTCAGGTGCAAGAGTTTCAACTCTCCGCCCTGGTTCCGAACCGAAGTAAAGGCACTGACCAGCTCGCCGATTCCCGAGCTGTCGATGTAGTTGATGTTCCCCAAGTTGAGGAGGATTTTCTTCCGTCCCTTGCCAACCAGATCTTTGACCGTGTCGCGCACAACGGAGCTGCCTTCGCCCAATTTGATCTGTCCACTCAAGTCAACGATGGTGACGTCATTTACTTGCCGGGTGACCGCTTTCATGCTCACTTGAAACCTCCTTGCCGGCCATATTGCAGTGATGGCCGCACAGATCAACTTTATACCCCAAATATGGCCCAGGCTCTTGAAAGACTCTGCCGGCTCCGGGCGGCGCCAGTCTGTTCAAGACGCACATACATGAAACTGCCGCCACCTGGCCCGCGAGCAGTGAGTGCCGTTCGTGGGCGGCCTTCCGCAGAATGCGGATGAGCCTAGGTTGACTGACAATGTGGCCACACGGTGGGGTGAGGGACTTTCGTGGTCTCAAGTACGCCCGAACGCTCGCCGTAAGCAAGGGGAGCGCCCAGCGATCGGTTGCACGCCCTGCGGAATAGTCAGTCCGAAGTCGACCATATTGAGGAAGAATTGGCG
>JADGNQ010000329.1 GCA_017883385.1 Candidatus Sulfotelmatobacter sp. | reverse complement strand
TCTCGAATGCGCTCTAATCCAACCCCGGCCGCGCCGATCCCCCGAGCAGAGAACTGTTCATGCCGAAGATATTGTGCGTCCCCGGCCCGCCCCAGGCAAACATCATTTGAACCATGGGGAACGCGCCCGCGCGTAACGTCAGCCCGGCTGCAAAGCTGTGCCTCAGATGGCTGAACCCCAAGTCGCCGCGTGTCAGCGCGACCCGGCCTTCGTCGGCCATGAACTTCAGGCCAAACGGTCCCCAAATCGAGTGCTCGAAGCTTCCCTGGAGCAGCAAAATGTTCGGCGCGCGATACCGGTAATCCTGATAGCTGGCCAGCGACTGCGTGCCGTTAATGTCGGAGCCTCCCAGCGTCTGCTGGAAATAAAAAGGCACCGCGCTGGTCGCCGAGTTGATCGACTCCGAAAGCAGCAGCCTCGCCGTGATGAAGCCGTCCAGATTCCGCGAATGCGGAATCTCCGGACACTTGTCGTTCACATGCGCGCACGAATCGGGCCCATGTTGATCGCTGCTCGTTGTGGCGGACTTGGCCTTACCGTACAGATCGATTGTGTGATTCAAGTCCACCGTCCAGCGCAGAAACGAATTCGCCGAACTCGAGGGCGCAAAGAATTCCTCGAACTTCCCCATGTAGTTCAGTTTCAGATAGTCGCCGGTGTCGGGCTTGATGCGAATTCCCTGGCCCAGTTGCACGAATCCCGGCTGGCTGCTCAGTCCCGGCGCGGTCGCGTCGGTATACAGCGTTTCGATCGATGGAACCGTTTGTCCTCCCTTGCCGCGGACACTGACAAATCTCCCGTTGATCTCGCCCAGCAGCGCCAAGTTCAGCTTGCGGATAGCCCCCCACTCATACACTGGCTTGATGGCGTTGGCGCCCACGATGGTCTGGGTCATGCCAAATAGCGCCGCCCCGGCAAGTGTCGTGTCGTTTCCCTCGCCGAAGTAGTTCAGCTTATTCAACGAGGTCGATTGCGCATAGAGGTTGAAGAGCGCGTAGGGATGCGTAAACGGCGCCAAGTCCTTCGCATTGTCGCTTGCCTTCGATGATTCCCCTGGTGTGGGAGTGACGGCCTCGATCGTCGGCTGTTTCGGGTGTGGCGTATGAATCAGTTTCATGTATCCGCCGGCGCGCCACGCCCCGCCACTGGTTGCCCCGACCCCGTCAAAGTCCCAACTGAGTCGCCAGTTTCTTGTGTTCTTGGTCCAGACGAATGCGCCGCCCAGGCCAAATCCGTTTTGCGCCGGCATGCTGCCGGCTGCGATGTGCAGCGGGTGGTCGGTAAACAGGGTGTAGCCGCACCCCGGGATGGCCTTGAAGCTGAAGGGGCAGAACTCGCCCACGCGCTCGCCTTCGCGGCGCAGTTCGCCATGCAGCGGACTCTCTTTCGGATCCTGGGCGAGCGCCGCCACCGATGCCAACCAGAACACAACCAGACACCAACGCATCACTGCCTCCTGACGTGAATCACGTAGCCCCGGACGCCTCCGTCCGGGGCCGAGCGCTACTTCTTCCGTCCGCTCGCGCCGCCCTTCTTCTTCGCCCTGCTTCTGTTCCGTGCCCTCCGCTCGGCCGCTTCATCGGCTACAGCCGCAATCTCGATGACGCGCTTCCGCTTGGGCGCTTTCCTGACCCGCGCTGCCGCCGCGTCGTCGTGCGCGGCGTGAATCGCTTCCGTCACCGCGCGGACGTAGTCCGCAGCCTCGCCTTCGGTCTGGATGGCCTGGCTGAAGATGCCGCTGTGATACCGCGCCGGCAGACTCATCTCCGCCGTCTGCAGATGCTTCACCTGCGCCAGCAGCAGCGAACCGGCGGGCCGATCCGGATCTCTCACGCCCTTGGGCTGGGGAAAATAAACGACAGTCATCTCGCTACTCCTCTCCGTTCACTTCCTGATCCTGAAGTCCGGGCAGTCGTTGCGCATCACATCCAGCGAGAGCAGATTATTCGCCAGATTCCCTTTTCCGTCATTCGGTTCAATAAAAACGTCGGCATTGGCCTCGCGCGGCGACACATCAGGAGAACCGCCGAGAAAAAACTTTGAGATGGTCGCCGGGATCGATGCGTGATCGAACACGCGATTCACTACCGTTCCCCTCGGTATCCACGGCGAAATCAGAATCGCCGGCACCCGCACTCCCAACCTGTCGAACTGGAATGCCTGTCCTGTCCCCGGATCCACCTGCGAAGAATGAAACTTGTCTGGTTTGCACGCGGGAGGCACAACATGATCGAAGATTCCTCCGTGCTCGTCATACACCACCAGCAGCGCCGTGTTGGCCCAATTCGGCCCGTTCTTGATGTGCGTGTAAACCTCGGCGATCAACTGCTCGCCCGCTTGCACGTCATGATCCGGATGCTGATCACTCGCCACTTCCTCGCCCTCGTCGCTGTCGTGGTCGCTGAAGTTCGGTTCGACGAAAGAATAGTCCGGCAGCAATCCCTTGTCGCAGTCGCTTTTGAACTGCGGATACGTCCCGAACACCTCCGTCTGATTTTTCAGCAGGTTCGCAACCTCCATCGACGAACTGGACGTGTCGTAGTAGTAGACCTTCGCCGAGCGCTTCGGATTCGCGGTCACCATCCGCGTGTACATGCTCTTGATCGGCTCGATGATGTCAAACGGATCCATATCCACGCGCCCGAACGATGTCCCGTAATGCGCGAACGCGCGGTTGCAGATCGTCGGACCGGGAATCGAGGCAAACCAGCGATTGAACACAGCGAACTGCAGAGCGAGCGTAGTCAGCACCGGCAGGTCCGTCCGTTTGAAGTAGTACATGATCTTCTGCGAGTGCTCGACGTCCTCGCGCTGATGGAAGTAGTTGGTCACGAATCCTTGCATGTTGGCGACCCGTCCAGCGCCGGTCGCGCCGCCGAAGATCTGCACATCCACTGCCGGAAAATGGTGGTCGGGATCAGGATTCAGCTGCCCCTGAAACTCCGCCATCGCCTGCGGCTTCACCGGATTCTTGTTGGCATCGAGGTTGGTGAACGGATCGCCATCGACATACCCGTCAATCGCCGGATTCACCGCCTTCAGTGATCCCAGCATGTGGTCAAACGACCGGTTCTCCATCATCAACACGACGATATGTTTCAGTTGGTCGAGTCCAGCGGCCATTGGCACACTCCTACTATCAACAGATAGTGCAGCTCACTTCACAAACGTTTCCCAGGATCCCCGCGGGTCAGACGAACGATGTGGCAGGCCCAACTGTGGACGAAGTCGCCCCGTGTCCCGCAACAATATCACACGCCTTACGAATTCAGAACACGGTTGGACGAAAGAGTGGTTGGAATAACCAAGGAAGTAACGAAATAGCGGAGAAGCGGGTTCCCCCACCCTTCTCGCGCTCTTCGCGAGAGGGCGGGGACTTTGACTTCACCAGAACACCGAGGGTGCCCCATCCTAGCCGCGTTCTTTGCGGCTAGGGTGGGGATTTTGATCTCAGCCAGATTCCAACGTCACTCCGACAAGCCCGCGCCCTCCCCCGCATACTTCGGATCCACACAAGCCTGAATCTCCACCACCCGCAACAAATCCCAAGCCTCCCGATACTGCACCCACTTCGACCGCTTGCTCCCCGGCGTGAAATGCAACGTCAGCCTCTTCCCCATCGCCGCATACGGAATGATGTACCACTCGTTGATCGGAATCACCCACACCGCAAAGAAATCCACCGACCCTTTCTTGTACCTCTTCCTCCCCGGCCCCATCACATTCAAGCTGTACTCCCCCCCCCCGCGTCGGCAATAGATCGTCGACTTCACCTGCACCCGCAAAATCCTCCCGCCGCTTTCCACCGCTACGTCATACCGCCCCGACTCCCCAAACGGCTTCAACACTCCCATCCCAAGCCCCTTGGCCAGCGCCATAAAACAAAGTTCTGCCCACTCCCCGCGTTCCTTGCATCCCGTAATCCACTTCGAATTGTTTTTCCTTCTCATGTCCCGATATCCCCTTGTTATTCCGACCCGGAGCGGATGCCCC
>JADGNQ010000328.1 GCA_017883385.1 Candidatus Sulfotelmatobacter sp. | reverse complement strand
GTGTCGGCGTACTTGCCGGTGTCCACGAGAGCCAACCACGCTTGGGAGGATTGTTGGGCGATCTGTTCGGGCCTCTGCGGGGACTGGGCCATGGCACTGATGACGAGCAAGAGGGTGAGAAACACGGCGTACGTCGACTTCGCTGTGATCCGTAACATTCTGGATGTCATTTCAGTGGTACTCCTTTCGTATCCCCAACTGACGGGGACGGACCGGTGGGCAAGTTGCCCACCGGACTGCCGGCGGAGGCGCCGGCGCTACACCTGCTGGGCTTCTCCCGTCGGACGGGTCAGAGACCCGTCCCTACACGATCACGCGCCCCGCTTTGTCTTCAACTCGACCAGCAGTTGCTCGATGCGGTCTTCTTTTTCGAGCGCTGCCAGGCGGTCTTCGACGTCGTCGGCCAGGATTTCGGCCTTGGCCTGGCCGACAGCTTCTTCGCGGGCGACTTTGCGTTTCATGCGGTCGAAGGTGGCCGACTTTGTGTTGGCGGACAGGCCGGACTGCGCGTCGGTGGCCCGGCTTGCGGCTCGCGCGCGGCGATGCTGCGCGATCAGAAGATCGGCTTTGGCGTTAGCTTCGGCCAGTTTCTGATCGAGCTTGCGCAGGGCGGACTTCAGGTTCTCGACCTGGGCTTTCTGGTCGTCGACCTGTTGGGCGAAGTTACCGCTCAGCTCGCGATAGCTTTCGACGCGGAGCAGGGCAGCGCGGGCCAGGTCGTCCTGCTTCTTGTCGACGGCGAGTTCGGCCTTGTGCATCCACTCCGGCACTTTGTCCTCGTTCTCCTGCTTTTTCTTTTCGAGCAGGTGCTCATCGGCGATGGCGATGGCGACCTGGGTTTTGACTTGCAGAAGCTGGTTCTGCATGTCGAGGATTACCTGCTTGATCATTTTTTCCGGATCCTCGGCCTTGTCGACCAAGTCGTTGAGGTTTGCCCGGACCAATGTGGAAACGCGTTCGAGTAATGCCATAAGTCACCCCGTAATAGTTTCTAGTTGCTAGTTGCTGGTTTCTCGTCGTGCAGAGACGGGTCCACTTTTACGCTAATCCACGACTCGCCTCCAGCGCGCGGCTTCAATTTCGATCTCGCTTCCAGGCTCCGCCGACGACCGTGATTGCGATATACAGCGCGATGCCACCGGCGACCCAGACGCCCATGTGGCCGGTAGCCGCTCCCATCGCCGCTCCCATCGCGGCTCCCAGGGCGACCGACAGGCCCAGCGATCTTGCTTTGTGAACTTCTTCCTGCACGGATTCCTCCTCCTGAAATCTGTCGTTGGTCATTCGCGGTTCAAAGGCGGCCGCCTAACGACCAACAACTGCCGACTAACGACTGTTACCTACTTACTTGCGCCTTTGCCGTCCGGTCCATCTGTCTTCGGCGTCTTGGCGCCGATCTGGCGGACCTTGCCGAGCAATTCGGTCAGCGGCATGCCCGAGAGCGTCTCGAACAATGCCGGTACCTGGGCCGCCATCTTGGTGATGTCGCCGGTAATCTTGTTCATTCCGGCGGCATCACCGTTGCCGGTGGAGACGATCGTGATCTTGTCCACGTTCGCCAGCGGACTGGCCAGCGCCCGGACGATTTCCGGCATGCTGGCGAAGAGCCGGTCGATGACCGCGGCCTGGTTGTACTCCTGATAGGCCTCGGCCTTGACGTTCATCGCCTTGGCTTCGGCTTCGCCCTTCTTGAAGATGATTTCGGCTTCGGCCTCGCCTTGCGCGCGAATCGCGGAGGCATGGCCTTCGGCTTCGGCAATGAGCCGCTGTTTTTCGGCGGCAGCCAACGTTTCGATGCGCTGGCGATCGATCTCCGCCCCTTTCAATACGGTCGCGATCAGTTCTTTCTCGCGGCGGTTGATTTCGGCTTCCTGCACCTTTACCTGCTGCTCCTTTTCGACCTGCAAGACCTTCACCGACTCAGCAACGACTTGCTGCTGCATGATGTTGGTCTGGATGTCGTAAGCTTTGTCGGCCTGCGCCTGCTGCCGCTTCGTGAGTTCCTGGTATTGCGCCTTCTTGATTTCAAGATCGCGCTGCGCTTCGGCCTGCTTCGCCAGAGAGAGCGTTTCCGCCAGAACCCGTTCCTGGTCGGCTTGTGCTCTGGCGACGGCGGATTCCCGTTGCGCCAGGGCACGTTTGATGGCGGTATCGCGATCCGCTTCGGCGGTGGCCACGTCGGCGTCGCGCTTGATGCGCGCCACGTCGGGCTTGCCCATGTTGGTGATGTACTCGTTCTTGTCGCGGACTTCCTTGATGGTGAACGAGATGACCTCCAGGCCCATCTTGTTCATGTCGTCGGCGCAGGTGGCGCGCATGCGATCGCCCACCATTTCGGGCTGCTTCACGATCTCTTCAACCGTCAACTGGCCGATGATGCCGCGCAGGTGACCTTCCATCACCAGCCGGATCAGGCCTTCGCGCTCCTGGTCGGTCTTGGTGAGGAACTGCTCGGCGGCGGTCAGGATGGACTCAACGTCCGACTTGACCTTGATCTGTGCGACCGCCTCGACTGTCACCGCCACGCCTTGTTTGGTGTACAAGTCCTGCTGCGGGGCCACATCGAATGACATCAACTCCAGCGAAAGCCCACGACAGATTTGGACCATGGGAAAAACGATGGTCCCATGTCCCTTCACCACGCGCGTACCACCAAACCCGTAGACGATGAGCGCTTCATGCGGGCCTGCTTTGCGGTATAAGCGGGCCAACATGCTGGTCAGGAATAGGGTGGCCAAAACGACCAGCCCCACGATGACCCATATTTCCACTGGTATGCCGAACATATCGCCTCCTAAAAGTGCTGCTAGCTATTGGCTACTAGCTTCTAGCGAACTGAAGCTGTGCCTTTCCCAAAGCCGTTCTTGAAACCAGCTCTAGCGACTCATTACCTGGTCCAGATCGCGCACAATTCGTTGCGGATCGTTGTGCCCCAGGAATACTTCGCCATTCGAAGTCTTGATGTGTACGACCTTGTTGCCCCACACATAAGCGCGGCAATCGCCTACGCCGCGGATGCCGTAGCCGCGCAACGCTCCCCAGGATTCGACGTCATAACCGAGGATTTGCTGGCGGGGAATGGAGCGCAGACGGAAGCCGAGCGTGCGAATCTCTACGCCGTGACGCAGGAACCGGTACTGAAAGCCGCTCCAGGCCATGGCGGTGGCGGCGATGCCAATCAGCCCGATCGTCGCCATCGAAAGGCGCAGCGCCGTGACGGGCACCAACGCGGCGGCAATGGCCGGTCCGATCAAACCCGGCACCAGGAGCAGGCTCCATGCGCGTCCGGAATGTGTTTCTTCGGCCAGCAGTTCGCTGGGGGGAAGAGGATGTTCGCGCTTCACCCCGAGGAAGATAGCTATCAGTAAGACAACCGCAACCGGAAGCACGATCAGCATGGCATCTGGCCGGACGGGCGTGCCCTGCAGGCTGTGATTCAGGATGGCCTGGTTCCCCGCGACCATGAAGCCCAGAATCACGCCGCAGAAACCGAGCATCGCCCAGGATGAGATATCCGCTTTGCGGCGCGACATAAACCACAGCAGGGGAGTGAAGATAGCCAGCAGAAACGCCATTATTCCCAAGCCGAACTTGAGCGCGATGTCGCGGGGCATCCAGCCGTTCGCCTGGCCCGCAGCATTGAAGTGCGTTGCCATCGACGCCGGGAGTTGGTCCCAGACGCGCCGGTACTCGAGCGCGACCAGCGGGATGGCCAGCCATAACAGCGCGATTGCGAATTGGAAGACTCTGCGATTCATAACATCAGCTCCGAGCTACGGGCTGCGAGCCGCCCAACACTTGCCACTCGCTACTCGCCTCTCGCGACTTATTGCTCACCGCTCATCTCCTCCCATCGCCGGACATAGGCAAGGCCCTTCTCGTAGCGCGTGACCATTACTTCAGCGCCTTTCTCCAGCGCGCCGCCATTCTCACTGCGTGCTCCGCAGGTGCGGCGCGTGCCGGCTTGCGAGTAAATAATTTCTCCGGTGCCACCCTCGCG
>JADGNQ010000157.1 GCA_017883385.1 Candidatus Sulfotelmatobacter sp. | reverse complement strand
GCTACTTCCAGAACGTCGAATCCGAATTCCGTCTTCACGTGTGCCAGCTTGTCTTCTTCATAGGTCACGGAGTTGCCGTATTTGGTTTTCAACTTGGGATACAGGAGCGGAACCGCGCGATTCGTGCCGATGGGGTGACCTTCGTTGTCCGAGGCGTAGTGAGCGAGGGCCCCAAGCGCAAAGGCATAGCCGTCAAGATCCTTGGAATTATGGAGAAGAGCCAGGACAAAGTCTCCGCTCCGCACATAGTGCGTCAAGTCGCTGAAGAAAAAACTTCCGTGCGGATAATAGCCCATGTCCTGGATAATCGCCCCGCCGTATGCATAGCCGTGTGCTTCTTTGAGTTCTTCTGCCGTGGCATCGGGAAAACGCTTCAACAGTAAGGGGCGTATGTTGGTGTCCCAGACGCTGTCAATGATCGCTTCATGCGCAAGGACGGCATAGGCCGCAGTCTCATTGGGCCAGCCCAAACACAGAACAAGCGCCATGATGCTGGCGAAGGCTCTCAAAGACACCGCTACGCGTCCCATTCTCCCCATTCCAACCTCGTTGTGAGTTTAGCTTTCTCTATCGCACTGGGAAATCGTATGCTCCTCAATTCCAGCGGGGAGTGTCGTTTGAAATCGGGTCTTCAGCAAACATTAAGCAGAAATCCTCTCCTCCAACCGTTCGAACGGATCACGAATCATAGCGCCCCGTTTTCTCTCCTTACCAAACCTCACCTCTCCTTGCAACAAACTCTCTATTCGTGGAATCAGATTGCACGAGCTCTGGCGGAAAGTCGCGCAACCGGCCCCTTCAATTGGCGAAATGACGTGCGTCTTGAAAGATTGCTCCGGGACCGATCGAAACTGCCGCCTGTAAGAAGCCGCCTCACCTAGCAGCGTAGAATTCAGACTGGGTGTCAGAACCAGCGTGACGTGGAACCTACTGACACTGAACCTTTTCTGGAGTCTAACCCGAGGCTCTAATAGCGTAGAGAACGAAGGCATGCCGACCTGCTTCTTCGCCACGGATCTGCACGGACGTACCGATCGGTACGACAAGTTACTTGCATCGATCGTTAAGGATCATCCCGCTGCGGTGTTCCTTGGAGGAGACTCGCTGCCTCGTTCATCGTTCTCATCAATCCAATCCGGAGAGGCCGATTTCGTTCACGATTATCTGGTTCCCACTTTCAAGCGAACCCGCGACGCCATGGGCTTGGACTATCCTGACATCTTCCTGATCCTTGGCAATGACGACCCACGCCGCGAAGAGGGAGCTTTCGTCTCTGCAGCAGCCGATGGCCTTTGGCATTACATCCACGGTCAGAAACTTGTTTTGGGAGAGTTCCCCATTTATGGCCTCGCCTATGTTCCGCCGACTCCATTCCTGCTGAAAGACTGGGAGCGTTACGACGTTTCCCGTTATGTCCCACCGGGCTGCATCTCTCCTGAGGAGGGCCGCAGGAGCATGCCCGCGGAAGAGAGCGAGATCAAATGGGCCACCATCCAGAAGGACCTCGCTTCGCTGGTCGGTGAAGATCCTCTCGATCGTGCAGTATTTCTCTTCCATACGCCGCCGTGCGACACGCCGCTCGACCGCGCGGCGCTGGACGGGAAGACCTACGAGCACGTGCCGCTGGATGTACATGTCGGTAGCATCGCGGTCAAACGGTTCATTGAGGAACGGCAGCCTCTGCTCACCTTGCATGGCCATATACACGAAGCTGCGCGATTGACCGGCGAGTGGAAGATTCGGATCGGGCGCACGGTCTGCATCAACGGCGCTCACGATGGGCCTGAGTTGGCTCTAGTGCGTTTTGATCTGGAACGCCCCGAGGCTGCTACACGGTCTTTGCTATAGTTCAGACCTGAGAGTCCTTCATCGGCAATTTACGTGCGGGATCCGTGATAGCATCGATTTTTACGGCGAAGCTCGAACGTTCTGCGATGTCCTTGTCAGTAACGAGGTGCACATCCAGAAGACCTTCCGCGCGGTACCCAGTCCTTAGGAAGTTGATCTCTGCAAGGCAGCGGCTCCAGCCTTCGAGCCAGAGCAACAGTTCCTTTATCTGTTCGTCGCTTCCATGGCAATGCAGTAGGATGTCGATGTCGCTGGCCGGCCCCGCCGTAGCGTTCTTGGTGCTACCTATTAGGTAAAAGGCTTTCACTCCAAACCTTTGGTGATCGAGATCTACCGCGATCTTCTGGGCCATGCGAAAACGCCAGCGCCAGTGTTCATTCGTTCCCCGATCAATGAATTCAACCTCGGGTTTGATCGATCCGATCTTTTGCTGCGGGGATGACAGGAATCCAACCGCTTGGTCCAGGTCGGCATTCATAAGTACTCGCAGAATGAGTCCACCCGTTTCGAGCGGTACGTCAGTTACCCGGAGCGTATCCGCAAGGTGCGCGAACTCAGGGAGCAACTCCTCAAGTACATTGCGAGACCGTCGAAAGAACAGTTCATTGAACACTGTCGTTGGATCGTCGGGGTAGAGCGGCAGGTAGCGGATCGAGGCCTCGACCAGGTCCTGGAAGAAGTGGGTCCCGAACGACAACTCTGGCAGGTAATTGCCTTTCTGTCGTGCGACTTCGATCAACATGGCCGTGTTGTTGATATCGGAATAGGTGACCGGGACGCCAAGTTTGATATCTCCGCGGCTACCCCAGCGTCCGGGCCCGACTAGGATGAACTGGCGTTTCGGCAATAGCTTGTTGAGTCTGCCCACCGCACGCCCGACGTCGCGCATGGCCGTCGGATCAGAGAGCTGGCTATAGCCCTCAAGATCGACATACACAATGTGCGTGATTTCCGGTACCGTCCCGTTCGAAACAAAGTGCGCAGCCGAAAAGATCACCTTGTCCGAGGGCAAGTTCTGTGGGATCGCGACCGGAACCGCGTCAGTGCCGTAGCTCTGGGGTCGGCACTGCAGCAAATAGAAACCCTCCCCGTCGTAGGCGAACTCAATGTCTACCGGTTTTCCGAGCTTGGATTGCATGAGCTCCAGCAATTCGCGGATGCAGGCTACGAAAGGAGTCTTCCGGATCAGTCCTTCGAAAGTGAATACTGCATCTTGAGAACTGAAGTCAGGCATCGGTCCGATGATCGGCTCGACCCGGTCATGGCTCACAAGTGATGCCAGGTTGCGAATCTGCGGGTACGTGGGGCCGGCTTGGCGCAGGAACTCGGCGACGTCGACGGTTTCGAAAGCGTTGGTCTCCAAATTAATGAGATCAATACGTTTGGGCGAATATCTGAGGACTTCGTCGGCGGTCACGTTGACACGCAAACTCGGCTGGCCCGGAGCGATCAGCACGGGATAGTCATCGGCAACGCGATCCACGGCTCGTGTTCCTAGTCCGGGTACGAGCCGGATGAGGCCATCCTCACGCTTGATGCGGGCAGACCAGCGGAACTCGTTGTTGCTGAATGCAACCCCAGAGCACGCGGGCAGGAAGTACTTGCCAACGGCCTGGCCCACAACCTCCTGAATCATGATCCCCATTTCTTCGTGGACATCTAGCAGGCCGCGTTCGGCCCGGTATTCCGTCGGATCCGGCCCGAAGATCGACGCGTATACCTCAGCGATAGCGTCCATCAGGGCAGCCAGACGCTCTTCTCTTGTCCCACGGTTGCCCAAGAACAGGCTCTTGTACTTGCCGGAGAAAGCCGACCCAGGACGGTCTTCTAGCAAACTGGAACTGCGAACGATAAGCGGAGCATCACCGAGATCGTCGAGTGCCAGTGCGAGACCGTTGGCCAATTCCGATGGGAAAGAGGAGTTCTTGAATAGAGCCACCAGATGCGGGTATTCCTGCCGAACTTGGTCGATCTCCATGTACTTCCGGTTGAGAACGTCCTCCAAATCGTTATGGTGCACGAAGTCTTGAATCCAATCGGAGGTGAGGTACCAAGTTCTGGGCACCTTCACTTCGCGCAGAAGTGCACTCGCTTCAGGAGCTTTCTCTATGATCTTCTTGGCCAGGAATAAACCAGCACTCTTACCACCCAGCTTGCCGTGGCAGCCCGGCGGGAAGATGACCTTACCCAACAAATCATAGAAATCCTTAACGTCGATGAAACTCTTAGCAACATTGATGAAATCAAGGCTTTCAGAAAAAAAACGGCGGATCAGCGATACCCGGAGACCCTTCTGGGTGTAGAGCGAAAGTTCGGCCTCCTCGACACCGATGTGCCGATAACGCTCGACACATTCCATAATTTCTCCCAGCGAAGTGTCCTGGTTTTCCAGCGCTCGTACCAGAAAGCTGGCCTTGTCCTCTTTGATCCATCGAGTCACACAATTGAGGATCTCAGTCTCGCTCATATGCTCCCCGGCAATCCGCAGTGCCTGAGTGTTCAAGTCAGCGGAGCGGCCGGGATCATCCTGAGGAAGAGGCCGGTTCTCATCGGCGGAGGTGCCCGGCTCGACAGCCAAGATCGCCCCGCCCCGCCGCAGTAGTTCCTTGGCCTCCTGAACTCCGCTCCAGCTCAAATGATTGATCAACTTGCGGGAAATCCGCTTCAACAGAGCGGGATCCGTATCGCGCAGAAACTCGAGTACGATGCGCCACTCCCCTTGAGCTGCCGCGGTTGCGTCCCCCGCCGACCAACCTTCGAAAGCGGCCCTCAACCGGCGTTGTGTGACTGCGCTCGCGATTCGCTCGGCAATCGTCTCGATGAGCTTGCGCTCCTCCTTAAGGAACGGGCCTTCGTCCGACCTCGGCATTTCTCTCTGGTACGAAACCTCGACCGTTCCGACCGTCTCGCCTTGCGCGACGATGTTGGCCTTCTGAACCCAGGGTGTCACCTGAAACTTCGGCGGCTGGATCGTTAGGTTCTCAAAAAGGATCCGCGCCTGACAGTCATGTGGGTATTGCCAGCCTGGTGGCAGGACTTCGATGATGTCACGGAAAATCTCCCCTAGGGGCCGAGTTGACTGGCTCAGGAGTTCGCCCACCTGATACAAACAGTTCAATTCCTTGGCCCGCTCTTGCAGAGCGTGAAGCATGGTCCCGAATTGAGTTTCGTCAGGTTTCACTGTTTCGCTTGGCTGGTATTGTCTCGGGTCCGCGACAGGATAACTCCTCGCGCGGTACGCCCATCGACGCGAACCTCAACCTTGTCTGCAGGTCGAACATGGCGGACGAACTCCGTCTCGGACACAACGGGCTGCCGGTTGAGCCAGTCCCAATTGATTCCAAAGCGACGCCCGTGTTGCACCATGAAGTAGCTTGACCGAAAGCTCGACAGGTTGTGAAAGAAATGCGAGCCCTGGCTCAATTCCACATTCATTTCTGGCAGCGTGGCTTCGACGATCGCTCGCGCCCCGGAGATCTGGCTCCAGTCGACTGGAATGCCGAGTGACGGGTGCGAACTACCCCATCGGCCGAATCCGACCAGCAGGAAGGGCCGCTTCTGATCCCGCAGCTCCCGGTTTATCGACTCTAACTCCTGGGCGATTGCAGGAGTGTTCATTGCCAAGAATTTGTCGGGTCGCACGAAGACAATATCTTGCAGGTCATCAGCGGTACCGTTTCCCATCACCATGTCCGACGCAACAATGGCTCGTGGATCAGAAAGATCCTCGACCGTGACGTCTACCACCTGATCGCAAACCACCGTGGAGCGGACCTGCAGGAACCCCAGGCGCGCCTGCGGCCGTTCACCGCGCTGTCCTTGAAACGTGATGGCGAACTCGATCTCGACCTTGGCATTCACGGCTCTCTCCGATGCCCTGAGCAACGCTTTTACCAGTTCGTTCACGGGAAACTGCTCCTGCACCAGCATCGGAGCGAAATTCAGAATCCGCGGCCCCATAAACCCAATTCCCGGAATGACTCGGTCGCGCTCTGGATCGTAGGTTGAGGCGAGGGTATACAGTGCCTCGTCGGCTTCGGCATCGGATAGATTGGCGTGCACCAGGTATTCTGTCTCACTGACTGGATCGTAAGCGGCTGGCTTACCCATGTTGACCGCCCAAAACTCCGTCTGGGTGCCCTTGAGCAACTCCTGCACCGAAGCGAATGGGAGTGGTTTCTTAGGATACGCAGGCGAGAAGGTCCAGGCTATGCCGCCGTCCACGATCGTCTTCCCCAACCCCAGCGCCAACGTGACAACACCATCTTCCGGACGGGCGGGTTCGAAGGCATAGAAATTGTAGGAGCGAGCCACACCGGAAATGTCGGGATAAAAGCGGTCCCCTCTGCGCTGGCCGACTACTTCCTGGATCATCACCGCCATCTTCTCTTCGCCAGGTTTGGTCCCGGTCGTCCGGATGTAGTCCCGTGCCTCGCGAAAGTACGTCGACGCGTACACGAACTTGATGGCCTCCACCAGTCGGCGGAACCCCGAGTCCGGATCGGGCTGGTTGTTGGGGATCATTTTGGTCGCGTAGACGCCGGCGAACGGACGCTCCAATGCGTCCTCAAGCAAGCTGGAAGAGCGAATCGCCAAAGGAGTTTTGACTTGAACGATCAGCGCGCGCAGATCGCCGAGCAACTCAACCGGAAGGTCGCCCTTCTGGAAAGCATGGGCGATGCGGTCGTCGGTCATTTCTTCGAAGGGCAACTCGGCCAGACGATTCTGTGCAATGAATTGATCAAAGCAGTCCGTCGCGATGACCGCCATCGTCGGAACATTGATATCAACATCGGGGAAGGAGGCGGGATCAATCTGCCCGGCAAGGAGGTCCTTGATCAACACCAATCCGCAGGCTTTGCCACCGATTGAACCGGAACCGATCTGTGTACACCGGAAAGTGCCATCCCAGAACTTGCGGTCGAAGGCCGGCAACTCAGCAACGAGAGGCTTCAGAGCGCTCATCGACACCTCCCACGGAATCATAGCGAATGCACAGATTCAGCGCGCAGTGCCGGAGTAGCGCGCCTCTAGCTCGAAGCTGCGATGACCGTCATACCCAGCCGCGTTCGTGGCACGCCTTCGCTACGCGGCCAATCGCGATGGCATAAGCAGCATCTCTCATATACAACTTTTCACGCCGAGCCAGATCTGAGACGGCGAAGTACGCGGAGGTCATCTTCAAATCGAGCTTCCCGAGAACTTCGTCTTTCTCCCAGAAGTAGTTCATGTTGCTTTGCACCTGCTCAAAATAACTGCAGGTCACGCCACCGGCGTTCGCCAGAAAGTCGGGGACCAGCAAGATGCCGCGTTTCTGAATTTGAGCGTCGGCTTCTGGTGTCGTCGGACCGTTGGCGCCTTCAGCAATGATGCGCACGCGGGGGCTAATGCGGCCAACGTTGTCACCCGTGATCTGGTTTTCCATCGCCGCCGGGATAAGAATGTCGACATCCTGCTCGATCCATGCCTCTCCCGGGAGTACTTCATAGCCCAGTTCCTTGGCTTTCGCTTTACCGATCCCGCCGAAGTGATCCGTAATTGCCAAGAGTTGACTGAGATTGATCCCCTCACCCTTGCGGTAGGTATAGGCACACTGGTCCGCTTGATCCCAGCAGCAGACGGAGATCACTTTTCCTCCGAGCCGCTGGTAGAGCTCGATCGCGTAGTGGGCCACGTTGCCGAAGCCTTGCACGCTCGCCTGGGTACTCTCGGCGCGCACGCCCAGTTCTTTGAGCGCCTCGCGCAGCGTAATGACGACGCCATAGCCAGTAGCCTCGGTTCGACCTAGCGAGCCACCCATTCCGACGGGCTTGCCGGTAATGAATCCAGGAAAACGGCCGCCATGGATCTTCTCAAACTCATCGAGCATCCACAGCATGTGTTGCGCGTCGGTCATCACATCCGGAGCCGGTACATCGATCATCGGGCCGACCTCCCTCGCCACTTGACGTACCCAGCCACGGCAAATCTGCTCCTGCTCTCGCGCACTCAGATTATGCGGATCGCAGATCACTCCGCCCTTCGCCCCGCCGAGCGGAATATCGACCACGGCACATTTCCAGGTCATCCACATGGATAGGGCGCGTACTGTGTCGATCGTCTCCTGTGGGTGAAACCGGATGCCACCCTTGCCCGGTCCACGCGCATCATTATGCTGGACGCGGAAACCGCGAAAAATCTTCACCATTCCGTCATCCATGCGTATGGGGATGGCAAACTGAAACTCACGTAGCGGATAACGAAGGAGATCTCGCGTGGCCGAATCAAGCCCCAGGTATTCCGCTACTTTGTCGAACTGGGCCTGTGCGATCTGGAATGAATTGAATGCCTTCGAAGACTTTTTCGGAAGGGGACCAGGAGTCGCTCTTGAGGCTTCCTTTTCCATGCTGATTGGTTCCGTCAGTACGCTCTGCGACATAGATTTCTCCTTATTCCTTCCCGAGCTAATTCAATTATCCCTCTCGGAATGGACCAGTCCGATGTGATCCTGCGCACATCGGCCGGTGATGCGTACGCCGCCTGGAATTCCATGGGAAGCCTCGACGAGTTGGATCTTGTCGTGAGTAAAGCGCCGGGAATACTGTTTCCTACGTGGCATCTGCTGGCCGCCCTATCTCATACTTTGAGATTTTGTAGCCGATGTCGCTGCGCGAGACTCCCAGCATACGAGCTGCTTCGGCCTGCACTCCATTTGCCTGTTCCAATGCTCGCTCAATAAGGCCCCTCTCGAAGGCGACGAGCGACTGGCGGAGATCGACGCTGGCTGGCAGAGTTCGCAGCCAATCGCGCATCTCAATCGACTGGGGTGCACGTGCTGCAGAACCGCTGACTTCCGCGGGGAGTTCCTCAGCAGCGATTTCCTCGCGACGCCCCAAGATGTGCGCCCGCTCCAAAAGATTCCGCAACTCCCGTATGTTTCCGGGAAAACCGTAGCTCGTGATCTTCTGCAGAGCTTCGGGGCTGACGCGCTTGGGCCGGACCTTCAAGTCCTTCGCAATCTGGGCTGACAAGATCTCGCAGAGGCCGGGAATGTCCTCTTTGCGCTCGCGCAGCGGCGGAATCCGAATCGGAACAACAGCCAGCCGATAGTAAAGATCCTGACGGAAGAGTCCCTGCTGCACGCGCTCCTCAAGATTGCGGTGGGTTGCAACGAGGACCCGAACATCGACGGTGCGGCTCTGGGTTGATCCAACCCGTAGCACCTCACCGTCGACCAAGACGCGGAGCAATTTAGCCTGAGCGGCCGCCGACATTTCGCCGGCCTCGTCCAGAAAAAGGGTCCCGCCGTGCGCGGCTTCAAACAGACCCTGGCGGGCTCGATCTGCTCCAGTAAAGGCTCCTCGTTCATGTCCAAAAAGTTCGCTCTCCAAGAGAGTTTCAGTGAAAGCCGCACAGTTCACTGCAATGAAGGCCTTCTTAGCTCGATTGCTGTTCCGATGAATAGCCCTGGCGACGAGTTCCTTGCCCGTTCCAGTTTCGCCAACAATCAGTACAGTTGCATCCGTGGGGGCAACGCGGGCGATCTGCTCGCGTACTTCCTTGATTTCGGCGCTATTTCCGTAGATAGTATCGGCCCCGAGGAGATTGCCGACGGTGGATTTGAGGAGTTGATTCTCGCGGACTAGATTCGTGCGCTCACAAGCACGCCGCACGGTCGCCCTGACAACCTCAGGATTAAAAGGTTTTGTGATGAAATCAAAAGCTCCCTTTCGCATGCTCTCGACAGCAAGCTCAATCGTCGGAACCGCGGTGAGGAAGATTACTGGCAACGACGGATCGTTCTCTTGAGCTACCGATAGGACTCTCAGTCCGTCTCCATCTGGCATCTTCTGGTCGGTGATCACCGCATCGTACTCGCGCTCCGCTAGAAGAGGCAGAGCGGCTAGGACGCCGTCCGCTTCGTCGACCGTATGACCGTCAAGGTGAAGTTCTGAACTTAGGACGCGGCGCAAGTTAGGCTCGTCATCCACAATCAATAATCTAGCCATGGCTGATTGCTCCAGAGTCGAGTGACGCTTCGTCGGAAACCGTCATTGTGAAGCATACGTGTCCGGGTTCATTCCGGGCTACGATCAAGTCTCCGCCTTGAACTCTCGCGATGTTTCTCGAAATCGCTAGTCCGAGACCTGTTCCGTGCGGTTTAGTTGTGTAGAAGGGTTCAAAGATTCTGGACAGTACTTCCTCCGGAATCGGGTCGCCGGAGTTTTCAACTTGGACTTCCACACTCTGGCCGGGCGGACGGCCACTGCGGACGACGACTTGTCCCCCAACTGGCGTGGCATCGATAGCGTTAAGCAGCAGGTTCAGGAGACCCCGTTGTAACTGCTCACGATCAACGTTTGCCCGCGAGTCCTCGCCGCCCTCGACCGAGATCCTGATGTCTTTTTTCGAAGCATGCACATTGGCAATCTCCGCGATGTAGCCTAAGAGGTCCGCGAGGGCGACCAGAGTTCGTTTCGGCTGACTTGGACGCGCATAGGAGAGGAAATCGCTGGTCAGTTTTTCCAGACGGGCGGCCTCGCTGCGTGCGATGGCGAGCATCTCTCGTCGTTGTTGTTCCCCGACCTCAGGGCGGTCGGCGGTGACCAGTGAACTCGCAATGATAGAAACCGGGTTCCGAATTTCATGGGCCACTGCGCTCGAGAGGCGGCCAACCACGGCGAGTTTCTCTTCGACCATTAGTCGCTCACGCGTGCGCTCCAGTTCTCCCAGATTGTCGGCCAGCTTTCTTTGATCACTTCGAAGTTGGTTGACGAGCAGCCAGACCAACGGACCCACGATTGCATACACAACGGAAATGACACCTGC
>JADGNQ010000156.1 GCA_017883385.1 Candidatus Sulfotelmatobacter sp. | reverse complement strand
TGCTGCCACGATCATGGCGAAGGGGAGGTAAGCGATGGCGACCATGAGCGAAAAACCACGGAATACTTTCGGACCGACACTATCACGCCGCCAATTCGTGAAAGCAGGTGGCGCGCTCGTCGTGGGGTTCGGCTTCGTTGGCACGAAGATCCTAAAGGCCGATACCGGGAAAGTCGCTACCTTCAAGAACTCGCTAGATCCCACCCTCCCCAGTTCTTGGATCGAGATTCACCCGGACAACACCGTCCTGATTCGCACCGGGAAGAGCGACTTCGGCCAGGGCTCCACGTTTACCGCCTACCGGCAAATTGTGGCCGAAGAGTTGAGTGTGCCCTTCGAAGCGATAACCACTGTCGTCGCGGGGGATACCGATCGCACGCCGGACGGTAGCGGAGCGTTCGATTTCCTTGGCCGTGGAACCCCCAACATCCGTAAGGCGGCCGCGTATACCCACCAGGCCCTGCTTGACCTCGCGTCAGAAAGACTTGGCGTGGCGAAGGACAAGCTTTCCGTCAAGGACGGTATGGTCTCGGGAGGCGGCAAGAACATTTCCTACGGCGACCTCGTCAAGGACCAGCAACTGAAGCTCACGATTCCCGTCAAGGGAGACCTCACCAGTATCTTCGGGCTGACGATCGAAGGGGATCCGCCGATGAAGCCCGTCAGCGAATACACGGTCATTGGCAAGTCGTTCAAGAATTCCATCATCAGTTCGAAAGTCGCTGCGAAGGAAACGTGGGCGACCGATGTGCGCCTGCCGGGAATGCTGCATGCCCGGGTAGTGCATCCGAAGACGCTCGGCTCGACTCTGGTGTCTGCCGGTCCACTGGATAAGACCAAGTTTCCGAATTCGCGAGTCATCGTGAAAGGCAATCTGGTCGGAGTGGTCGCGCCCTCGGAGTGGGAAGCGATCCAGGCGGCGGAGCAGGTAGCTGGCAGCACGAAGTGGACAGAGTGGAAGGGCCTGCCCGGCAATGCAAAACTCTACCAGCACCTTCGGGAAGAGGCGGATTGGACCACTGCGCCCGTCGAGAATAGTAAGGCTAACAAAGGGGATGTCGGCTCCGTGCTCGCGTCGGCTCACAAGAAGCTGGCCGCGACCTATCAGCTGTCTTACATGAAGCACGCGCCCATCGGCCCAACCATGGCCGTCGCCGACGTCAAGCCGGACGGCACGGTGCACATCTATACGCATAACCAGAATCCGCAGGCGCTTCGGGGCGAAATTGCGACGATGCTCCGCACCACGCCCGATCATGTGGTTGTGCATTCGTATCCCGGCCCCGGCCATTACGGCAGGTCGAACGGGGGCAACGCGGGCGCGGAAGACGAGGCGGTGCTCTTGTCCCAAGCCGTGGGCAAGCCGGTGCGGGTGCAGTGGATGCGCGCCGACGATATGCAGTGGTCCACGCAAGCGGCTGCTGCTTTTTCTGACGTTCAGCTCGCCATTGATGAAAAAGGCAAAATGGCCGCGTATCAAATCGACCACTACATGCCCGCCATGCAGGATGATCGGCCGATCGGTGCTGTGCTCGCGGGGCTGCCCACGATGCCGGCGCCTCAGGTCCATTCTGATGGGGTAACTTCCACGGTCAACGGCATTGAAGATCCCTGGATTTACGCTCAGGTTCCGAACCTCATTGAGCGCGGCCATGGCACATTCCAGGTGGGACAAAAAGCTTCGCCTCTCGCCGTCGGTCTCCGCGACCACAGCATGCGCACCCCGGGACAGTTCCAGCAGAACTATCCGCGCGAACTGGCCATGAACGAGGCAGCAGCTCTCGCAGGCGCGGACGCCCTTCAGTTCCGCATCGACCACACAACCGAAGAACGGGTGATCGGCGTGCTGAAAGCGGTTCGTGACGCTTCCAGTTGGGAAACCCGTCCCTCACCGCGTTCTGACGCGGTGTCCACCGGATCAAACCCCGTGCGAGGTCGAGGAGTTTCGCTCATGTTGCGCAGCGGAACCTACTGGGCCTGCGTCTGCCAGATCGCGGTCACTCCCAGTACAGGCGCGATTGTGGTGGAGAAGTACACGATCGCGGTCGATCCCGGCATCGTCGTGAACCCGATGCAATTGAAGCGGAATGTCGAAGGCGGCGCGGTCATGGGAATCGGCCATGCGCTCTTCGAAGAGGTCACGTTTGACGAGAGCGGCATCACCACGGATGACTGGATCTCCTATCCCATCCCGACCATGGCCGACATACCGGAGATTAAGGTCGTGTTGCTCAACAATCCGAAAGTCGGTGCTTACGGCGGAGGTTCGGAAGCGGCGAATGCACTCGCGGCACCCGCGATCGCGGCGGCGCTTCACGACGCAACCGGAAAGATAATGCGGCGGCTTCCGATGAAACCGGCTTATGTGCTGGCAGTTTTGAAGACTTAACGATCGGGTTTGTCGCCGTGAAACATCTGGCTTAACCGCGCTGGAATCGCCAACTATGATTACGAAAGAGACTAGTCTCGAACGCGTGAGGATCAACGGCAAAGCTTCGTCTTCTTGGCGGGCAGACAAACTCGCGGGGCCTAACGAACCCGACACGTCTGAGTTAGCGCGCTTGATCGCCGCGTACGCCCCGCACGACGGTAGTTTTGAGCTGCGCATCCCAGGTTTGCACGCCAGTCGCTTCTCACGAATCAACAAGGAATGTGTGCATGCCCTGCGGTTGCCCTCGTTGTGCATCATCGCGCAGGGAGCGAAGACCGTCATCGTGGGGCACGAGGTCTACGAGTACGACGCCGCGCGCATGATTGTGTTCTCCGTGGCTCTACCCGTCGCTGCTCAGGTCACGCAAGCGAGCCGTTCCGAGCCGTACCTTTCCCTGAAGCTCGACCTCGATCCGCACAAGATTGCCGAACTGGTCTTGAAGGTGTACCCGCACGATCTGCCTCCAGTGCAGGAGAGAAGTGCTGTCTACGTTACTCCGATCGACGCGAGCATCCTCAACGCCGCGACGAGGTTGATGGAGTGTCTGGCGCAGCCAGGGGATGCTGAACTACTCGCGCCACTCGTGATCGATGAGATTGTGATCCGGCTACTGCGCAGCCCTATTGGTGTTCGCGTCGCTCAAATGGGTTTTGCCGAGTCCAGCGTGGACCGCGTCGCGAAGGCGATTTCCTGGCTACGCGCCAACTTCTCTCAACCGATGAAGGTCGAAGACTTGGCGGAGCTGGTGCACATGAGTATTTCCTCATTCCACGAGCACTTCAAGTCCGTCACTTCGATGAGCCCACTGCACTATCAAAAGGTGCTGCGACTGCAGGAGGCGAGGCGTCTCATGTTGTCGACAATAATGGACGCGGGTACTGCGAGTCAGCGCGTCGGATATCTAAGCGCTTCGCAGTTCAGCAGAGAATACAGCCGCTTCTTCGGGAGTGCGCCGACCAAGGACATCGCCAGATTGCGTCAAGAGACTGGAGTTTGGGTCTGACCCTCGGGAGTTATTGGCGAAATCCGGCAAGCCTGAAGGCATGCCGGAGACAACGTTCCCACTTGAGCACCCGTGGCGCGAACGGCGGTTCACGTTGCAAGATGCCCCGGTGTATGCTGGACGCGGTTTTATTCCTCAAGAATCAGAATTGGTTGCTGTGTCAATGATGGACGCTGAGCAAACGCCGTTCTGCGGAGGGTCAGGATCGCTATGACGTCAGGGTGCAAGAACCGGTTTCTTACCGTCGTTATGATGAGCGCTGTTCTGCTGGCAACGAATGCGGCGCGCGCGCAGAAGGTTGTCGTGGATGCCGACCCCGCGCACGTCGCCAACACGTTCAGCCCGGTCCGTTCTCTGGGCGCGGCCATCGACCGCCTCCGAACCGGCACTCCCGACCACTTGCTGAAAGATCCGTTGCTGAAAGAAATCCTCGGGGCGGGATGGCAAACCGTGACCTATCGCCAGAACACCGAGTTGATGGTCGAGGCCTGGCATTGGAATCCCGCAGGCAAATGGAGCAACGCCGCGAAGCAAGAAGGGTATTTCGTGGGCAGCGCCGAGCCGACTGCGGAAATGATTCACAGCTCCTGGGCGTACCCGTTGCCACATCGCGGCTTCAGTCGCGGCGACGGCAACGGCTGGTCGCGCCTCACCGACGGTGATCCCAAGTCGTACTGGAAGAGTAATCCGTATCTCACCAAGGCCTTCACCGGCGAGGACGATTCGCTGCATCCGCAATGGGTGATGATCGACCTGGGCAACAAGATTGACGTGAACGCCATCCGGATTGCGTGGGCCGACCCTTACGCGAAACGCTATGCGGTGCAGTTCTGGACCGGAGAACTCGAACCCTTTTACGACGGCACGACGAAGGGCACCTGGCAAACGTTTCCCCTGGGTAACATCACCGAAGGCAAGGGTGGAACGGTCACGCTGAAACTCGTTTCGTGGATGATTCCTGTCCGCTACATCCGCATATGGATGACCGAGTCGTCCAACACTTGCGACACTCACGGTTCGGCCGACAAGCGGAATTGCGTGGGCTACGCGATCAACGAACTCTATGTGGGAGCGCTCGCAGCCGACGGATCCTTCAACGACTACGTTACGCATTTTCCCAGCCGCGATCAGACTGTGACGTGGCCTTCTTCGGTCGATCCCTGGACTGCGGCTACCGATCTCGATCAGTCCCGTGGCGACCAGGTAGGTTTCGATTTCTTCATGACGAGCGGTATCACGCGCGGCCTTCCGACGATGGTCCCGATCGCAATGCTCTATGCCACACCCGAAGATGCCGCCAACGAAATTGCCTATCTCTACAAACGGCACTATCCCATCTCATGGATCGAGATGGGCGAAGAGGCCGACGGACAGCACATGCTCCCGGAAGACTACGGAGCGTTGTACGTACAGTTCGCCACCGCGATTCACAAGCTCGTACCGGAGGCGAAGTTGGGAGGTCCGCCGTTTGAGGGAACGTTTGGCGACGTCGAGGTCTGGCCCGATGCAAACGGAAAAGTCTCGTGGCTCGGGCGCTTCGTCGATTATCTGAAAGCCCACGGCCGGCTCAGCGACTTCACGTTCTTTTCGTTCGAGCACTACCCGTATCAGGACAAGCCCTCGTACTCTTGGGCCGATCTGTATCCCGAGCCGGGATACGTGAGCCATGTCGTGCAGGTCTGGAAAGACAACGGCCTGCCGCCGAACATTCCGTTCTTCATGACCGAGGGAAACGTTGGCGGCGGCGCGCCGCCGTCGAGTGTGAAGAGCGGGCTGTGGCTTGCGGACTACGTCGGCACCATGATGAGCGAGGGCGCGGGCGCGACTTACTATTTCCACTACATGCCGTCCCCGGGAAACTCCAGCGGCTTCGGGAACTTCCTGTTGATCGACGCGGACTATAAAGTGCTGGGCTATCCGCCGCAGTATCTGGCGGCGCAACTCATCACCAAAGAGTGGGTGCAGCCCATCGACGCTCCACACAAGCAGTTCAAGGCTTCAAGCGATGTGAACGACGCCGCCGGGAATGTCCTTGTCACGGCCTATGCGGTGGCGCGTCCGGATGGGCAGTGGTCGGTGATGCTGGTGAACCGGGATCAGTTCAACGACCATGCCGTGAAAGTCGCGTTTGCGGGAGCAGGCAAGCATGATCGCGCTTTCTCCGGCCAGCTCGACCGCATCACTTTTGGCTCCAATGAATATCAATGGCATCGCGAGGGAACAGGGGGGCACGCCGACCCGGACGGTCCGCCGTCGAAGTCGACAGTGGACGGCAGCGCGGACGCGCTCTACCAGTTGCCGAAAGCGTCGATCACGGTGCTGCGCGGCCGGATCGGAGAGTGATAAGGAGTCGCGCCAGGTTCTACTTGTTCGACGTGGAGAGTCTTGACTCAAAGAACGGTGGCGACCGCCGTCGAGGCCGGTTTATGGTTTTCTCTTCGAGCGTCAACCTGCCCGTGAGGCCCAAAAGACCAGCAGCAAGACAGCCGGCACAGCCTTACTGTAAAATCAAGAGCGACGGAAGAGCATCCAGACGCAGCTTCAAAGTCTTCCCGAGTGGATCCCCGAAGTTCCGGGCTGAGAGTTCAAAGAAATCCCATCCACCAGCATCCGCGGTAAGAACGAGGCGGATCGCGCTGCGCAAAAATTGTAGACATCAGGAGACATCAAAATGGCAGTAGGCGCCAAGATCGCAAAAACAGCCGACCGCAAGAAGGTCATGGACACCACCAAGAGCACGGATTGCCCGAAATGCGGCAAGTCCACACGCATCGTCAAGCGGGTGAAAGACCGCGAGAGGGGCGTCCCGGGCGGGGTTTACATCTCGTGCTCGGCTTGCGAGTTCTTCGAGAAGCTGTAGGATTTGCGCCTTGGGATAGGAGAGCAGTACCGGAGAACGCGATCGAAGGACTAGTTCTCGCGGGTCGCAGATGGCGGAGACTGAAAAGGGGTACGCCTCCCAATCCTCGACTTGCTCGCGGAGAAGAGTGAGCTTCTTCAGTACGGCAGGATTCTACTGCGTCTCTGGTGGATGACCGACTCGCGATGCCGCTGCGGGAGGTCTTTCCCAATCTGGGGTTACTTCCGTTTATCCTGCGCGTGGACTCTTCTTGCTCCACCTCCGGTTTCGTCCTACAACCAAAATCACGGCGAGGGCACCTAAGTAGGGCGCCTCGCGATTGAAGGCGAGTTTGGGACGGTGTCGGCATGTCTCCCACGGTGCGAGCGATTTCCTTCCGCGTCATCCTGCCCTTTGTTTTTGCCTTTGCTCCCGCCGCCGCCCTCGCCCAGTCCGCGATTGACGACGTGCACATCACGCCCCGGGGGAAAACTGTGGACGTGGCGACCGTGGCGTACGGAGCGAATTCTGTTGCCGGCAACTACTTGGGCAGTGGTGTCATCCGGACCAGCGCCAACCTTGTGCTGGTTCCGGTGAGCATTACCGATGATCGGCATCGCCCTGTTGTGGGTCTCGACCAGGACAACTTTCAGCTCTTTGAGGGCAAGAAGCCGCAGGAGATCAAGAATTTCTCCACCGAGGACCTGCCTGTATCGGTCGGCATTCTGGTCGACACCAGCGGCAGCATGTCCTACAAGCTGGAGCGGGCACGCGAGGCGGTCATCCAGTTCAGCGATGCGGCCAACCCGCAGGACGAGTTCTTCCTGATTGCGTTCGCCGACACTCCGCAACTGACGACCGACTTCACGACCAGTCCGGAGCACATCGAAAACGATCTGCTCACATCCCGCTCGAAAGGCCAGACGTCTCTGCTCGACGCCATTTACATGGGCATCCGGAAGATGCGCGACGCGCACTATGCGCGCAAGGCGTTGCTGATCCTCTCCGATGGCGGCGACAACCACAGCCGCTACACCGAGAAAGACGTGAAGGCGGCGCTCAAAGAAGCTGACGTCACCGTCTATGCTGTGGGCACCTACGACCGCTACGCGTCGACGCGGGAAGAAGTTCTGGGCCCGGAATTATTGAGCACGATCGCGGGCATTACGGGTGGCCACGCCTTTACGATCACCAGCGCGAGCGAACTCCCGGAGGTGACCCGCAATATCGGGACTCAACTGCGCCACCAATACATGCTGGCGTACCAGTCGCAGGCGTTGCCGCACGATGGAAAATGGCACAAGATCAGCGTAAAGCTGCGACTGCCGAAAAAGCTCAACTACCTTCTGCGCGTCGAAGCGCGGCCCGGCTACTACGGGGGCGGGAAGTAGAACCGACGCGCCGCGAGGAGGCTCGTACAATCCATCTCCAGTGCCCTAACAGATTTGGAGAAGAAACTCGATTCAGACGCTTCCCGGGCTAAAGGTGTGCGTCAGAACCAGGGTCGTCCCCGGGGGACTCGCGTGTTTTTTCCACTCTCACCCGGCACTGCCGTGCCGGGCTTTCACATGTCGCCGCTTCGCGGCTGGATTTCGGCAGTTTCGTACCGCCGCTCACCCAGAAATTTGGTACTAATCAAAGCCCAGTTTTTCAGCAGACTGTTAAGCCACTAGTCTTCGACGGCATTCTTAAGTTTATCGAGCCTGATCCAGGAGCCCCAGCTTCACCAGTTCACTGCGAAGTGTGGGAGGATCGGTGAAGTGGATGCCATGCATGCCCTGGGCAGTCGCGGCGTCCACATTGTGCTTCAGGTCGTCGATGTAAACGGCATCGATCGGATCGACCCCGTGGGTCTCAAAGAAAAGTCGGAAGATGCGTGGGTCGGGTTTAATCAGACGGACATCGCCCGAGACCAAGACTCCTTGAAACCATTGCAAGAAATCGAACCGCTTTCGAGCCAGCGGGAAAGTTTCAGCGGACCAGTTGCTGAGGGCATACAGAGGAACCCCGCGAGCGCGTAGTTCGGCGAGGATATCGACGGTGCCAGCGATCGGGCCGGTCACCATCTCCTCTTGGCGGTGAAACCAGGCGTCAATCAACTCGGTGTGCGCGGGGTGCTCCCGTTTGAGCAGGGCACAAGCCTCGGCGAAAGGGCGGCCCGCATCTTGCTGGAGGTTCCACGAAGACGTGCAGACGGTGGCCAGGAAATGCTCCATGGCGGCGTCGTCTCCGCGGAAAAGCTTGCGATACAAGTGACGCGGGTTCCAGTCAATCAACACGCCGCCGAGATCGAAGACTGCTACGGAGCGATTGGCGATCATGGAGTAATTCTATCGAATTGATAAATCGGTGGGCGGCCTGTACGCCCTTAGCTGCGGCGTGATTTTTTCAGCTTTCCGTGCCAGCGTACCTTGCCTTTGAGACGGCGGATCTCCGTCTGTGATGCTACCGCTGATTCCGAAGAGTTATCCCGGTGAACTGTTTCCATGGAGAACGCGGGCAGGCAGACTGCGATGTATTCGGCGCCGCCGTCTTGCGGAGTGGAATAGCGGATCCATTCGCCAGCGTGTGTGACGACGGCTTGTCCCGCGTTGACGTCGAGCGTGCCCGCCTTGTGCTCGACGCGCAGCATGCCTTTCAGGACAATGGTGAATTCGTCGAACTCGGGAGTCTGGCCCGGTTCGAGCCATCCTTGAGGACTGCGCATGTGGGCGACGCTGGCCGCGGAGGTCTTCGTGTTGACGCGTCCGATGTATTCGTCAATGAGTTTGGGCTTGTTGCCGGCGGCGGTGATGCGCGTGGGTTGCGGGATGAGGGTGGGCATGGAGTTTGGGCTTCCGGCCTTAAGAGTACAACAAAAGCCTTTCACCGCAGAGGTCGCGGAGGAGGCCGCGGAGTTCGCCGAGAAGTGCCGGAAACACGCGAGGAAATGCCTGGGAGCGTCACTGAAAATGTTTCTGGGCGCCGGCCAGACGTAGCAAGCTACGTCTCTACGATGGGGGTTTGGTCGTGAATTCGGGTGCTGCTACGGGCGTCATCGTGAGAACGCCCCGACGTGCCACAGTAGGTGTATGTAGCTAGGGATCCTTCGACTGCGTGGCTGCTTCGCGTTCGCGAAGCAGCCACTTCGTTCAGGATGACAGCGGAACTTCGACTACGGGCACGGATACGGGGTGGCCGGGGTTGCCGGTATGCCGGGAATGGTCGTCGACGGACCGGGAACACCGTCGGGGCCTGGCATTCCAGGGATGACGGTGTCGGGTGTCCCGGGCGTGCCCGGGGTGAAGCAGGTGCCGTGGTCGGTATCCGGTGGCAGTGGTCGAGATACGCGGCGCGGCGAGATGGGCTGTACCGACGGATGCTGTTCCGATTGCCGGACTGCGTCATCGACCTGACTTTGCTCAATGGACAACGGTTGCCGCAGCACCACATCGACAGGCGAGCCCACATCTAGGAAGAAGTAGTGGGAGCCGACGAGCAGCACGATGGACGCAATGCCTCCAACTGCGGCCCCGACTGTCGTGCCGATTCCTGTGTCCATGCCCTTGCTGCCAGGGATTGTCATGCTCGAAGAGAGGCAGTTTGGCAGGCCAGGGGTGCAACCGTCAGGCAACGTGGTAGTAAGAGTATCGTGCGAAGTTCCGACCGAATGACCAATCAATGCGCCTAGCCCAGCGCCCGCGAAAGGCAATATGAAGGCAGCGATCCCCCGGCGATGTCCCGGATCCTTCAGGGGATATCCTTCCTCACTCTCCATTGTGATGGGTCCGGCGACCGGAGCGACGTAGCCGTCGGGGAAAGTGATCGACATCGATTGCAGATGAAGTTCGGCGCGGCCTCCTCGCAGTTCGAGCTTGTCGACCGTGCCTTGCACGAACGTGCCCGGCGGAATCAGCACCTGGTTGCGGGAATTCACGGGAGCAGTAATCTGCGCATAGATATCATCTCCGCGACGGACGTTCCGGCTCTGGATCGGATGCGTGAGCACAAGTGCAATTCTGGTTCCCGCGGGGATGGTCTCGATTGCTGGTCGGGGCGTTGCTGGAGTCTGAGCCTGAACACTGGGCTCCGGAGCTGAAGGTAGTTGCGATTGATCTTGATCCTGCGCAATGCAGGTCATGGCAAAAAGCAGTGTTATAACTGCGGCGAGGGTTCGCCTCGCACTTGTCCCGGCCAGAGTCAAAAAGGTAATCATGGTCGAAACGCTTTGACGACTGTGATGGTTCGCCATTGGTTCCTCCCCGGCGAAAGCTCCTCGTGGCGCTTTCGATTCGTGCGGATCTGGTAGAAAGAACCCGCACTCACTGCGATAGACTCGCGATGCTGCAGGAACGATATCGATTCTCTTGGTAAAGGTTTGCAAAGAGACGGTCGTGATTTGTAAAGCCGCGCTGGA
>JADGNQ010000327.1 GCA_017883385.1 Candidatus Sulfotelmatobacter sp. | reverse complement strand
CGCTTTCGCCGGAGTTCGCGTACATTGGCGGGATAGTTTTCCAGCCTGGCGTGCAGAGCAAAGCAGCTTTGCGACCGCGTCGTAGAAAGTCATCAGGTCTGCAAGTGGGTGGCAGCTTCGGATTTGTGTTTCTACAACCCCTGGCGAGGTTCACATCGATGACAAAAGAGAAAATGAACCGCGGCGTTTTGTTTCTGGCTGCATGCTTGTGCATGCTTCTTGGGTTCTCGTTGTGCGCGCCGGCCCAGCAAACCCTCGGAGGAATTACTGGCACAGTGACCGACAAGAGCGGGAGCGTGCTGCCCGACACTGCGGTGACGATCGTCGGCGATCAGACCAAGCTGACTCGGACACAGAAAACGAATGGGAACGGCGCGTACGATTTCGTCAACCTGCCCATCGGCACGTACACCGTTACCGTCGCCCATGATGGGTTCCAAGCGGAGAGGCTACCCGCGATTCTAGTGCAGGCCAATCGGACCGCCACCTTGAACGTGACATTGAAGATCGGCCAGGTCGGTACAACCGTGGACGTTGAGGCAGCCCCGGCCATGAACGCGGTCGACACCACAAACGGCTACATTCTGGAGAAGGAGCAGATCGATTCGGTCCCGTTGCCGACCGGAAGTTTCACGGGATTGGCGATTCTGTCGCCAGGCGTGAACGCGGAACTGCCAAGTGGCACTGGTGTCAATGCCGGGCTGGGTAATCAACCGATCTGGGCCAATGGCCAGCGCGACACCAGCAATACTTTTCTTCTGAACGGCGTGGACGCCAGCAATCTCTTCAACGGCAAGAGTACGAGCAGCGTAGCTTCGGCGCGCATTGTGAATAACACTGGCGTTTCCGGCGCTGGCAGCACGACCGCGGAAGCCATTCAGAGCACAGCGTCGCCTTATCTGGCCATCGGCCAGGCTTTGCCGACTCCCGCCCCCGAGACCGTCCAAGAGTTTCGGGTCAACACGTCCATGTACGATGCGCAACAGGGCTCTACGAGTGGCGCCCACATCGACCTGAGCACTGCCTCTGGCACGAATTCTATTCACGGCAGCGCTTATATTCACCGCGGAACAGACGGGCTGAACGCAGCCCCGTATTTCTACAAGCAGGACGGCAACATCCCAGCGAGTCAAGATGTCCCTCAGTTGCACCGTTACACGGCGGGTGGAACGCTGGGTGGTGCGCTCATTAAAGACAAGCTTTTCGGCTACATCAGTTTCCAACACACGCACGCTTCCGATTTGGAGATCGGAACTTCGCGAACGGCCGTGCCTGTGGGACTTGGGGCCGATCGCAGCGCAGCGGCATTGGCGGCCCTCGACAACCAGAATTTTAGACCTGGTTGCGACGGGCCCCCTCCGGCGCCACCCTGCATGCTCGTTAGCCAGGTGGATACGGTTGCGCTCAACCTGTTAAATGCCAAGCTGCCCAATGGCCAGTTTCTGTTTCCGTCGGCGAATCCTGGGTTCACGCCGAGTCTGAACTTTCCGGAGAATGTTTTTCTTACCCAGCCAGCTTATTTCATATCCGATCAAGCCGTGTCCGATCTCGACTACCAGCCAAACTCCAAGGACACTCTGTCACTGAAGTATTACTACCAGCACGATCCGACGACGGCGCCTTTCGGGTACTCCGCTGTCGAAGGTTTCTCCCAACACCTGGACGCGGGCAGCCAGGTTGCTTCCATCACGAACACTCAATCCATCCGACCGAACTTCAGCGTCTCCGAAGTGTTTGGCTTTATTCGGGAAAAGATCTATAGCACCATCGCCCAGCCTTTCTCGCCTCAATCGGTGGGCATCAACAACTTTGGCTCCAATGTTTTTCCCGGGATCACGATCGTGGATGATCTGGGGAACGGCTCGCCCTACAATACAAACTTCGTTTTCAACGCCGGAACCACGATCGGCTCGACGGCGGCTTCGCAGGGCGCTTTCACCGGCATCTTCCAGAACCGCTGGATGCCTTCCGCCAGCGCCATCTGGACTCGCGGCAGACACACGATCACCTTCGGAGGGAGCTTCTCCTACACCCAACTCAATGCGCGAGATCAAAGAACGAACTCGGGCATGATCGGTTTCACGAACTTCGATGACTTCCTCACGGGTTCACCAATCACCTATTCGGCAGATGGGTTCATCACCACGACCTTTCTGCAAGGCGATGCCAACCGCTACTACAGGTCGAACGAAACCGGCGCGTTCCTTCAGGACAAGTTTCAAATTCGTCCCAACCTAAGCTTCAGCGCTGGGCTTCGGTTCGACTATCACGGAGGGCTCAGGGAAAAGAACGGCCGCATATTCAATTTCGACCCATCGAAATACAGCTATAACGTGGCTTCGGACACGATCGAGTCGAATGGCTTCATTGTCGCGGGGAACAATCCTGACTTTCCCACGAAAGGGGTCAGCGATTCGACTCTGACGGGACGGCAATGGGGGCTCGCACCCCGTTTCGGATTGGCTTGGAGCCCGCGGAAGTTCAACGACAAGGTTGTGGTCCGCGCAGGCTGGGGCCTGTACTACGATCGCGGCGAGCTGTTCACTTACCTCTCGCCCGGCTTTGCGTCGGGCGTTATCGCTGGCGGTCCATTTGGAGTCAATCAGACGCCGCCGTGGGTGAATCAGACGTCTTGCAGCACCTACGGGTATACGGTTTGCAGCAACTTCGAAAATCCCTGGGGCACGACTCTCGGGCCGGCGCCCAGTGGCAATCCGGCTGATCTGCAGCTGCCGAACGCCTCGGCAATCTCATTCGGCGCTCCGCTGTTCTCGTTTGCCGATTACAACCGCGCCAACAAACTGCCGTATACGATGAACCAGACGCTGGACATTCAGTGGCAGCCGCGCAATGACCTGGTCATCGAGATTGGATATGTCGGGAACCTTGGCCGTCATGCGGTGGTTCCGCTGCCGTTCAACCAGGCGAAGATTGCCTCGCCGACCCACCCCATGCTGGTGGGTAGTCCGGTGGGTGAGCAGGATTACACCTACGGTTACTCGATTGTCGACGCGCCCGGCAGCTTCAACGGAATCCCACTTCCCAACGGCCAGCCGTACCAGCTGACTTTCGAAGGCGGAAACGTAGACCTGCGCGTTCCGTATATCGGCTATTCCTCCGAATCGGAGTCTTACACCGCGGCGGGCATCTCTGCCTACCATGCGCTGCAGACACACGTGGAAAAGCGAATGAGTCACGGCCTGCAGGTCGGCTTCTCGTACACCTACTCGCACGCGACCGACGAGCAGAGTGCCATGGGCCTGTTTTACAACGGGAACAATCCGCTCGACTTGCGCTCCGGTTACGGACTCTCCGACTTTGATCGCAAGCACGTCATCAATTTCACCTACACTTACGAACTGCCGAAGTTCTTCTCGGCTGCTTCGGTCAAAGGAAAGATTGCCAACGGCTGGGCCATTTCCGGCTTGACGGTCATTCAGAGTGGTCAGCCGTACAGCGTTGTCGACTATTCGGGTGCGGTGGGCAGCATCTTCTATGGCGTGAATGATGGCATCACGAATCCAATCGTTCCCCTCGCGGGCTGCTCTCCCAAGCAAGCGGTCACCGGCGCGTCTGGTGCACATTCTGTTACGGGCATCACCAAGACATTCGCTCTTGATGCCAGTTGCTTCGGCTTGCCTCTGCTCAAGCCGGGCGACTTGAACGGCGCGATTCCTAACAACGATCCCTACGAAACGAACTTTATCGATCATGGCCAGCGCAATATTTTCCGTCAGTCCTGGCAGAGGCGCGCCGACATCTCGATTGGTAAGACCACGCAGCTCACCGAGCGTTTCTCGTTGAAGTACAGAATGGATATCTTCAACGTAACCAATACGGCAAGTTTCGATATCCCCATCGACGACGTAAGCCAGAATATTAACTTTCAGGGCTTTCCCTACGTCGGTCAGCCTTCAACCGGAACGCCTGCTTGCAATAGCGACTTCACCGTCCCGACGATATATTTCTGTCCGACCACGAGTGGCCTCGGCATCACGAACAAGACGATTGGCAGTCCGCGGCAGAT
>JADGNQ010000031.1 GCA_017883385.1 Candidatus Sulfotelmatobacter sp. | reverse complement strand
GGACTGTTGCGGTGAATGGCGCGAGCGACGAGTTCCTTACCGGTGCCGGTTTCGCCGGTGATGAGCACAGTCGCATGCGTGGGCGCAACCCGCGCAATGCGTTCGCGCACATCGTGCACGGCCGGGCTGTCGCCGTAGATCTCAGAGGTTCCTTCCAGACGGACGACCGCGTCCTTGAGCAGGATATTTTCGCGAAGGAGCCGAGTGCGTTCACACGCCCGACGTACAGTGGCACGCACTACCTCGGGTTGAAAGGGTTTGGTGAGGAAATCGAAGGCGCCCTGGCGCATGCTCTCGACGGCAAGTTCAATGCTGGCTACTGCGGTCAGAAGAATGACGGGCAATGTGGGATCGTTTTCGTGAGCGGATCTGAGGACGGTCAGGCCCTCGCCGTCAGGCATTTTCTGATCGGTGATGACGGCATCGAAATCGTTGGCCGCGAGACTGCGCTGGGCTTCCTCGACGCCACCCGCTTCCCATATCTGGTGCTGGTCCTGGCGCAGATTAGACGCCAGAATGCGGCGCATGTTCGGTTCATCGTCGACTAGAAGGATCCGTGCCATCGTTAAATTTCCTTGGTCCCTAATCCCGTGGCTCTCCGTTGAAGAGCGGGAGGATGAGCGAGAAACAGACTCGATCGGGCCCGTTGGCGGCGAGAACGAGATCGCCACCTTGGGCGCGGGCGATGTTGCGGGCGATCGCCAATCCGAGTCCCGTCCCGCGGGGTTTGGTCGTAAAAAACGGTTCAAAAATCCGGCTGAGCGCGAGCTCGGGGATAGGCAGTCCTGTATTCTCCACATTGATGTTGACCTTCTGATTTCCGTCGTGGCTGCGGAGAGTGATCGTGCCGGCCGCCGGAGAAGCATCCACGGCATTCAGCAGCAGATTCATCAGAGCCTGCTGCAACTGACCGGCATCGGCCCTTACCGTAACGTTTTCGGGAACGTCGACCTCGAAGCGGATGCCTTTCTGGCTGGCATGAGCGCGCGATGCGTCGGCCACGTAGGCAACTGTGTCGGCAACGGAAGTCTCGGCCAGGTTCGGCGGACGAGTGCTGGCATAGTCCAGGAAGTCGGTGGTCAACTGGCTGAGACGGTGGGCTTCATCCGATGCGATCCCGAACATCTCCTCGCGTTCCGCGCCGGAGAGTTGCCTCGCGGTTGCAATGGAACTGGCGATCATCGCGACCGGATTGCGAATCTCGTGTGCAATCGCACTGGACAAACGCCCCATGGCTGCCAGTTTCTCCTCGCGCAGCAGTTGTTCGCGCGCGTGCTCCAGTTCAAGCACGTTGTTGGCCAGATGAGTCTCCTTGCGGCGCAAGTCGGTAAGCAGCAGCCACACCAGCACTCCGACGATGGCAAACAGCAGGGAAGTAGTGCCCGCTTCATAGTATTCGCCGACGTCGAGCGGGGGATGTTTTCCGAAGTACAACCACACCTGCCAGAACAGAGAAACGTCGACCGCGGTGATGACCCCAATGATCGCGAGCAACTCGAAGCGGAAAGCGGCCTCCAGGACAGCCACGATCATCAACACAAAGTACGGGGTGTCCTCTTTGTCGGTGAGTACCGCTAACACGGAGGCGAGTGTGATGTTCAGTGCGATCGACGCCCAGGTGAGTGCCAGCAACGCAGCTGGCTTCAGAGGCTGCGAAAGACGCTGGAGCCACAGCCATTCCGCGGTCTTGAGGAAGATTCCGAGCCCGATGGCAACCATGAGCAGCGGCGTTGGCTTTCCCCAGAACCCGGCAAAGTACAGATGCAGAGAGAACAGGACCGCCAGAATCAGGAGATTCAGAACGATGAGGATGGATTCCTGACGGCGGAAAGAGGAGAGATCCGATGCCAGCAAAGATGAAGATTGAGATGGAAATAGTTTTCTGAGCACGCCCCCGCACCTTCGGCGCCGAGGCAAGCGCTCTGCGCCAGTTCAACTATACTCACTCCTCGCGGCAAGGGTGCTGGAGTCATAGCGCTCCTGTAAGTGATTCAAATCACGCTTGCGGCCTCGTGACCTGCCCAAAAAATGCCCCGGAGCGGCTGGACTGTACAGAAAACTTTCGGCTTGAGTCCAAAAATCTTTACAGTTTGATCGCATTCTCACGACGACGATGGACCAATGTTCGTCAATCGAGGTGTACCTCTGGTGACTAGTGCGCTCAATCACTGACAACTAGACTGGCAAACAATTACTAGTGGTAAGGGACGTGCAGGTTACTCCCGCGAGGGCGTGGGTGCACGGCAAGACGGGACTGAGAGCACAAATTCGAGCGACGTCAGTGAACGTATGCAGGTGGTGCGTTGCGACCGGGCGTGGACGTCTGTTGCGCTTTAGCCTGTTGGCATCGATTTTCGTCGCAGTTTTGCTGTCGCCTCCGCTTGCATCTGCCCAGATCTCTCCCGGACCTCTGTCGCGGCCGCACCAATCCCTCAACGGGTCGACCAACTGCGCGAGTTGCCACAAGTTTGGCGGCCAGGCGGCGTTGAAGTGTCTGGAGTGTCACACCGAGATAGCCACCCGGCTCGCGGTTCGTAAGGGTCTGCACGCTACCTACAACATTCCTCCCGGCTCCAGTCAGGAGTGCGCCCGATGCCACTCGGAGCACAACGGGGAAGATTTCCCGCTCATCAAGTGGGACATCAAGACTTTCAATCACAAGGAAACCGGCTATCTTCTCGAAGGCAAGCATGCGGGCTTGACCTGTAATAAGTGCCACAATCCTACCCACATCTCTCCCCAGGAACGCGCGTCCATCAAGATCAAGGACGCAAATCGAACCTACCTCGGCCTATCGACGGGGTGCATCGCCTGCCACCAGGATCAGCACAAGGGCCGCCTCGGTGCGAATTGCCAGCAGTGCCACAATTTCGTGGACTGGAAGACGATCAACGTCAGCCAGTCGGGTCAATCCCAGTTTGACCACTCGAAGACTCGGTATCCCTTGACCGGCTTGCATGCGCAGGTGCAATGCGCCAAGTGCCATACGAATGGGCCGAACGGCAAGGCGCAGTATGTGGGCATTCCGTTCAACCAGTGTTCCGATTGCCACAAGGATCCGCACCACGGGAGCTTCCCTCCGGGCTGCCAGTCCTGCCACAACACCAACGGCTGGAAGAAAATCTCGCTGCAGACCGTCAACGAGCGCTTCGACCACTCCAAGACCAAGTTCCCGCTAGAAGGCAAGCACGTCAGCGTTGATTGCGCCCAGTGCCACTCCAACGGGGACTTCAAGAAGCCTCTCGTGTTCCAGAAGTGCATGGATTGCCACAAGACCGATCCGCACAACGGACAGTTCGCCAAGCGTCCGACCGGGGGAGAGTGCGCCTCCTGCCATACGGTGCAGGGATGGAAGCCTTCGACCTTCACGGTGAAGGAGCACGCGTCAAGCGCGTATCCGTTGCAGGGGAAGCATGTAACCGTAGATTGTGGGAAGTGTCATATCCCGAAGGGGAAAGACACGCTGTTTAAGGTCAAGTTCGAACGTTGTATCGATTGCCACGCTGACGAACATGCGGGGCAGTTTGTCGCGGCGCCGTACTTCAACGCCTGCGAACGCTGCCACAATCTCGAAGGCTACAAGCCGTCTACATTCAGCTTGGCCAAGCACAAGGAGACGCACTTCGTTCTTACGGGTGGGCACATGGCTGTGCCTTGTTCCGACTGTCATAAGGAATCGGCCGAGTTCCAGCCGAAGCCGGCTGTGATCTACCACTGGAAGACTCTGAACTGCACGAGTTGCCACCTAGACCCGCACAAAGGACAGTTCAAAGAGCGCATGCAGCAGACGCGAGCCGACGGTTCGGTAGCGGGATGCGAGGCGTGCCACACGACAAAGTCGTGGAAGGAACTGTCAGGCTTCGACCATTCGAAGACGAAGTTTGCGTTGCTCGGCGCGCACCGCGCGACGGTTTGTATCGACTGCCACAAGGCCCCCAACCTTGAAACCAAGTTGATGAATGTGGATTTCAAGGCGGCGCCCACGCAGTGCGAGGACTGCCATGAGGACATCCACGGGAAGCAATTCGCCAAGGGGGACGTTACGCGATGCGCGGAGTGCCACACCAGCATGAAGTGGAAGCCGTCGCTGTTTGACCACGAGAAGCGGACCGAATTTCCACTGCGCGGCGCGCATCAGAACGTGCGTTGCGCAGAATGCCACAAACTGACCAAAGTGGTGGCGGCCAGGACTGTGCTCTTCTACAAACCCACGCCGAAGGACTGCGCGGCGTGCCACGGGCCCACCAATCCTGTACCCAAAGCGAAGCCCTCCGGCTCATAAAAGTCGGGTTCGACGCGGTGCGGTACATTCTCCCAGATTCGTGAAGTTTTAGAACCTTTGGCGGCCTTCCAATCCCGGTCTCTGATGTATATCTCAAAGAAGTACCGAGGCTTCATGCGGTAAGTCAGGTGAAATTTTGTACACGTTCAGCTTTTTGTACAGCCTTGAATACACAGAAAAAAGTGCGAGGCAACGCGCAGAACTTACATTTGACTCATAGTAATAGTGAACTCGCGCGCGAATCTGACCATGAACGAAACGGAGTACGGGCAGGCCCTTGCGTAACTTTCGAACCGGCATTCGGATCGCTACTTTAAGTGGACAGAGAATTGCATCACTCGTCATTACTCTCATTGTCAGTTTGTCAAGGTTGCTGGGCCAAAGCTAGGGGCGAGTCATGTCGGCGTTTGGGGGCGTACTCAATTTGATGGCAGCGCTGCTGTTGACGCTTTCCGGAACCCCGGGAGGCGCGCAGGCGCAGGCCTCGGCAGGTACGCACAGTCCGCATGGCAATTTGAACACTCCCTGCCAGAACTGCCACACCCCTAGCGGTTGGCGGCCGATCCGCGCGGTTCCTGAATTCGATCACAACCAGACGCGATACCCACTGCGCGGCATGCACCAGTCGGTGACCTGCATTCAGTGCCATGTCAAGCCGGTGTTCACCAACGTCGGGCAGCGCTGCCAGGATTGCCATGCCGACATTCACAAACGGCAATTGGGAGCGAACTGCGAGCAATGTCACACCGTTCGTGGATGGCAGGTGTCGATTCAACAGATCCAGCAGCATAATAATCGCTTCCCACTGACCGGAGCGCACGCGGCCGTGGACTGCGATTCCTGCCACAAGGGTGCGGCCAACAGCAAGTTCCAGACGATGTCGACCGATTGCTATTCCTGCCACGCGGGGGATTACAAGGCGACTGTGAATCCGAATCACGTGACGGCCAAGTTTCCGATTACCTGCGACGGGTGCCATGGAACGGACAACTGGCTGAATGCGAAGTTCGATCACAACTCGGTGGGATTTCCTCTGACAGCCGGGCACGCTGTGCCGCCGCGGCAGTGTGTCGACTGCCATGTCAACAACAACTACGCGCTCAGCAGTACGGCTTGCTTCTCGTGTCACCAGAAAGACTTCGCGGGCGCCACCACTCCCGTACCACATGCGGGTTTTCCGACGACGTGCGAACAGTGCCACGACACGGTGCAGTGGAGCGATGGCAAGTTCGATCATTCCACGACGGGGTTCGTTCTGACAGGCTTGCATACTGCGCCCCCGCGGCTGTGCACCGACTGCCACGTCAACAACAACTACACCCTGAACACCACTACCTGCGTGTCGTGCCATTTGAAGGACTTTCAGGGTACGACGAATCCAAACCACGTGGCCGGTAGCTTCTCACAGACTTGCCAGACGTGCCACACGACCACGGCCTGGCAGCCCGCCAGTTTCGACCACTCGACGGTGAACTTCCCGTTGACGGGCATGCACGCTGTGCCGCCACGGCAGTGCACGGACTGCCATGTGAACAACAACTACAACATCACGTCGACGACTTGCGTATCGTGTCACTTAACGGACTTCAAGAACACGACGAATCCCAACCATGTGCAGGGCGGGTTCGCGCAGACCTGCGAGGTCTGTCACAACACGACCGCGTGGCAGCCGGCAACGTTTGATCACTCGAAGTCAGGCTTTCCCCTGACGGGTAACCATATGGTGCCGCCGCGACAGTGCGCGGACTGCCATGTCAACAACAACTACAACATCACCACCACGACGTGCGTCAGTTGCCATCAGACCGACTACAACAATGCCACCACTCCGGTACCGCACTCTGGTTTCCCCACGACGTGCGAGCAGTGCCATGACACCGTGCTGTGGACCGACGCCAAGTTCGATCACTCGACCACTGGGTTCACGCTGACGGGCCTGCACACGGTGCCGCCACGGCAGTGTATCGATTGCCACGTGAACAACAACTACACCCTGAACAGCGCGGCATGCGTGACGTGCCACCTCAAGGACTACCAGGGCACGACCAATCCGAACCACGTCACCGCGAATTTCCCCCAGACCTGCGAGACGTGCCACAGCACCTCGACCTGGCTGAATGCGACCTTCAACCACAACAGTACCGGGTTCCCACTGACGGGCCTGCACACCGTGCCGCCGCGGCAGTGCACGGACTGCCACGTCAACAATAACTACAACTTAAATAGCACGGCCTGCGTGAGTTGCCATCTGAAGGACTATCAGGGCACGACCAACCCGAACCACGTCACGGCGAACTTTCCCCAGACCTGCGAATCGTGCCACAGCACATCGACCTGGCTAAACGCGACGTTCAATCACAGCAGCACCGGCTTCCCGCTGACGGGCAATCACCAGGTTCCTCCGCGACAATGTACCGATTGCCACGTCAACAACAATTACAACATCACCAGCACGACCTGCATCAGTTGCCACCAGACTGACTACAACAATGCCACCACACCGGTGCCGCATACGGGTTTCCCCACCACGTGCGAACAATGCCACGACACGCTGCTCTGGACCGACGGCAAATTTGACCACTCCACCACCGGCTTCACCTTAACGGGCAATCACACTGTGCCGCCGCGGCAATGTACCGATTGCCACGTCAACAATAACTACACCCTGAACAGCGCCGCATGCGTCACATGTCACCTCAAGGACTACAACGGCACGACGAATCCCAATCACGTTTCGGCTGGATTCCCGCAGCAGTGCGAGTTGTGCCATGACACGATCGTCTGGACGGATTCCACGTTTAACCACAACAACACGACCTTCCCGCTGACCGGCTCGCACAAGGTGCCGCCGCGGCAGTGTACGGACTGCCACGTCAACAACAACTACACGACGCTGCCAACGACCTGCATCGGCTGCCATCAGACCGACTACAACAACACGACGAACCCAGGCCACGCGGCGCAGCCGCAGTTTTTCCCGACCACGTGCCAGACCTGCCACAACACGACGGCCTGGACCGGCGCCACATTCAACCACACGCAGTACACACAGTTCCCGACTGGCCACGGCAACGCCAACGGCGTGTGCTCGACCTGCCATACGAACTCAAACGACTACTCGGTGTTCCAGTGCACCGGTTGCCATGGGGGCAATAACGCCGCGAATTTCCATCACGAGAACGTTCCTGGGTATGTGTACAACAGCATCAATTGTTACCAGTGTCACAAGAACGGCCAGGGTGGCGGATAAGCAGGATTTGGCCAGAGACGTGCTTAATTGAAGAGCAGATGGCGGCAACGCCCAATTTCAGGCGGCAGGTGGAGCGCCAGCGAGTGCTAACCAAGAATGACGGCAGTTCAGAAACAAGTTGGGACCCTGATGCTCTTGTTGTCTTGTGCCGCGGCACAGAACACCGCCGGAACGGCGACGGTGCAAAGTGTGACGGCGGCGCGAGAAGGCAGCGACCTGCGCGTTGAAGTCACTCTGAGTTCTCCGGTAGCACCCTCGGTTGAAACCGCGGTTCATCCCGATCGGATCCTGCTCGATTTTCCCGATACGACCTGCAACGACAAGATCAAGAATGTCGCCGTGAATGCCAATGGAGTGCAACGGGTGCGGACCGGCCAGCACAGCGCCAGTCCTCTCATCACTCGAGTCGTTCTCGATCTTGATCAGGCCCATCCGTATACGTTGAAGACGGAAGGGAGTCGCGTCGTTCTGACTGTGGGGCCCGCAGAGAAGGCGCGCAACGTCTCTCATGGTGCTCCGGTGGCGGCCACATCGGGTAACTTGATCGGAGTCTTCCGCAGAAAGCGGGAGACAGCGGCGCCGGTCGCAGAAGACAACACCCCATACGAGACGCCGCCTGCGCCGCCTGCAACTGCTAAGGGTCCGGCTTTTGAGCCTCCTTCCAATAGTTCGTCTGCAGCTTCGCTTCCTCCTGAACGGCCAATGGCCCCTGCCCCGCAGAGTCAACCGGCTAGCGCTTCTACGGGAAGCTCTGCGGGGCAGGCTTCTTTTGAGCAGAATCAGATTGCTGTGACGAAGCCTCCCGCGGCGGTCTCTGTTTCACCTACAACCGCAGTCCCACCGGCCGTAGCGGCTGCGCCGGTGATTCCTGCCACGGTGCCCGCAGCGGCGGCGAGCCCCGAGACGGAAAAAGAGACAAAGCCGAAGCGCGACGAATCCGCGCCGGGCGTCTCCACCACTGCCGCAGAGCCACCGGGCGCGGTTGCGGGTAAAACCGCTACGGTGATTGCTCGCAGCGACGATCCGAGTCTGCGCACAGTCTTCAAAGTGAAATATGTAGCGGAAGGCGTCGCCTACCTGGAAGGCGGACGCGCACAGGGTTTGACCGAAGGCATGAAGCTGGAGGTCGAAGAGACGAACCTTCCGGCGAAGCAAGGGGACAGCGCCAGCGCGGCCGATCCTCGCGTGGTTGCGGAGTTGGAAGTCACCGCAGTCGCGGAAACCTCGGCCGTCACCGACATTCATACTCCCAAGCGTCCCGTGAAGGCCGGCGACCTGGCGTACCTTTCGACCAGTGATGCCGAAGCGCTGGTGCAGCAGCGCGCGCTGAGCGCCACCCGGCAGTATCCCGCAGTGATCTCATTTACGGAAGGCGACACTCTCGACGAAGAAGCTCGCGAGCTTGTGCCGCGGCCGCCATTGCCGTCGGTGAACCGGGCCCGCGGCCGCATCGGGTTCGACACCATGGAGACGATCAGCCACGGGGTGAACAGCATCACCAGTTCCGACGTGGGTGTGGCGTTCCGCGGAGATATTACCCGAATCGGAGGCACGTACTGGAATATGAGCGGCTACTGGCGCGGCCGGCTGACGCGGGAGTCCGCGGCGAGTCAGATCGTGAGTCAACAAACCCTACAAAGCCTGATTAACCGCACGTATCACCTGAACATGACGTACGACAATCCCAACTCGACGCTGGTCGCAGGGTTCGGGCGCCTGTATCTTCCCTGGGCCCCCAGCCTCGACACTATTGACGGCGGTTATTTCGGCAAACGACTTTCGAAGGGCACAACACTCGGGGTTTTTGGCGGGTCGACGCCCGATCCGTCTTCCTGGGACTACAGTCCGAACCGCATCATCAGCGGAGCCTTCATCAATTTTGAAGGCGGGGAATACGATTCCTTCCACTACAGCAGCACCGCGGGTGCCGGGGTCAGCATGGTCAACTGGGCGATCGACCGGCCCTTTGTGTTTGTCGAGGACTCGCTCTCCTATAAGCGCGACATTGCCATCTACGAATCGGCACAACTGGATAGTCCAAGGGGTAACTCGGCCACGCCGTCGCCCGGACCAGGGCTGGGACGCAACTTCTTCACTTTGCGCGTGAACCCGCATCCGCGCGTGGAACTGGATTTCAACTACAACTATTTTCGTGATGTCCCGACGTTCGATGCGACCCTGGTCGGCACGGGCCTGCTCGACAAGTTCCTGTTCCAGGGATTCAGCGCAGGCGGCCGGGTTGAGGTGTGGAAACAGGTTTGGCTTTCCACAAACCTGGGCCGAAGCAACCGCACCGGTGACTCGCAGGCATCCCTGAACGAAATGTTCGGCATCACGTTCGGACGGTTGCCGTGGCTAAAGGTCCGTGCCGACGCTCACTATGCCCGGTTCAACAGTTCGTTCGGCACCGGATCCTATCAGTCGTTCACGCTGTCGCGGCAAATGAGCGACCGGTTGCGCCTGGAGATCCTGGCCGGGCAGCAGAACTTCGCCTCGACGGTGACCACCAATAACCGGGCGCGGTTCCTCACGGGCACGGTGGAGACCACGTTGGGGCCGCACTACTACCTGCAAGGGAGCTTCACTACGAACCGTGGGAATTTGAGCTACGACCAGTTTATGTTCTCTCTGGGCTATCGCTTCGACTCGAAAAGGAGGGGCGAATGATATATAAGACACAGATCTTCGCGCGCAACGCCGCCGTCTTTGTTCTTGTTGCTGTTCTTCTGGTGGGGCCCGGTTTTGCCCGCACTACGCCTGCGTTCCCGGAAGCGCAGAAGCTGAACGATCTGCTCGCGCGCACGGCGGATCAGACTTCTGGATTTCTCGACCAATTCTCGGATGTGAAGTGTACGGAGCAGGTGCGGCAGGAGAAGCTGGGGAAGGATGACAAGGTGGAACTCAAGGAAGACTCGACATTCGACTACCTCGTCATTCTGACCAACGCTGGCGGCGAACTGAATCTCTCCGAGTCGCGCATCCCCATGCATGAGGCGAAACGGGACCGCAAGAATACTTCCATGCTGTTGAGCAACGGGTTCGCCACGTTGTTCCTGGTTTTTCATCCCTACTACTCGCAAGCATTCAAATTCACCCTGGTCGGGGAGGAAGTTATTGCGGGCCGGACGTTGCAGAAGGTCAGTTTCGAACACGTTCCCGGCATGAAATCGCCCGCGGCGCTCGCTCTGCGGGGAAGGGAGTATCCGCTGGAACTTTCCGGGAGGGCATGGATCGATCCGCAGACCGGTTCCATCGCCAAGATTGAAGTGGGAATCGCGGACACTCTGCAAGACGTGGGACTGAAAGCCTTCAGCTCGGAGATCGATTTCGCTCCGATGCCCTTCGCCGATTCGAAGCAGGTGTACTGGTTCCCGACGCAGGCCCGCGTAGAAGTCGAGACCCCGAGACAGCACTGGCGTAACTTGCATCAATTTACGGCATACAAGAAATTCTCAGTCAGCACAGAGGAACAGGTCATCAAGAAATGAGCGCCAACGCTACAGCAACCGCCCGCATCGCCGACAGGACCAGGACCGTCTCGGACGCAGAGAGACGCCATCGTCTGCGCCTCTATGCCTTGTACGTCCTGGCTTTTGCGACCAACCTGGCGATATTCGTCTACGGTTTTGACTACTACAAGCTGTCTGCCATGGACCGTCCGTTTTCACCCAAGCATCACATGCTGCGGCCCAGCGGCCCGATCGGGCTTTACCTGGGATTTCTGGGAGTGGCATTGTTCGCAGGAATTTTTCTGTACCCTATCCGCAAGCATTGGCAGTGGCTGGCCACGAAGGGCAGTACACGGCACTGGCTCGATATTCATGTGCTGATGGGGCTTACCGCGCCGTTCATCGTGGCGTTTCACTCGACCCTGAAATTCAAGGGCATTGCCGGGATGGCTTTCTGGATCATGTTCGCCGTGTCGGCCAGTGGTGTGGTGGGACGCTATCTGTATGCGCAGATCCCGCGCAAGGTGACCACAGCCGAATTGTCGATGAGGGAACTGCAGGAATTGCAGGAGCACCTGGCGCAGCAACTCTCGGCGCAGAATCTGCTGCCGGAATCGGACCTGCGTGCCCTGTTGCGCATGCCTGACGCAAACCGCGTGGCCCGGCTTCCCATTGTGGTGGCGCTGGTCTACATGATGATCCTCGACGTGATTCGAGTGTTTGGCGTGGCTCGCCTTCGCCGGCACGCGCTCAGTTTAGCCGGATACCTCCGGACTCTGGCGGGATTCCTGCCCACCCGGAATCGCGAGCTCGAAAAGGCGATTCATGCGGCGGCGGAAGAAGCCGCGCTTTCGAAGAGAGTGCTCTTCCTCTCGCGCTCGCAGAAAGTTTTTCATCTTTGGCATGTGGTGCACAAGCCTTTCAGCTACGCCTTTGCTGTGCTGGCGCTGGTACACATTGGACTGCAGTTCGTTTTAGGATATTTCTGATTTCTGAGCCGTTCGCCATGGAAACCCTGCTTACCTATGCGATTGGCGGCATGATTTGCCTCTTCTTTTTGATGGGCTATCTCAAGAGCCTCAAGAAGAAGGAGGCCCGCGCGCGCGCGGCTGCCGAAAAGGGGAAGCTGTTCTCCGAAGGACCCAAAGCCCAGCATCCCCACATCGACTCGAACTACTGCATTGGCTGCGGAACGTGCACCAGCGTTTGCCCGGAGGGCGACGTGCTGGCGATGATCGCCGGCAAGGCCGTGATCGTCAACGGACACAAGTGCATTGGCCATGGCCTGTGTGCGGACGCCTGCCCCGTCGGCGCCATCACGATGGTCATGGCCAGTCCCAGCATGGCTGCGGACATGCCTCATCTGACGCCGGAATTCGAGACCACTGTGCCCAACCTGTTCATCGTCGGAGAACTCGGCGGGCTGGCCTTGATCAAGAATGCCGTGAACCAGGGCCGCGACTGCGTGGATACGATCGCAGCCCGGGTCAATGCGAATGGCGCGGCTCAACCCATCGCTGGTGTTTACGATGTTCTGGTGATTGGAGCGGGGCCGGCGGGAATCAGCGCCTCGCTGCGGGCGATTGAACGCAAGCTGAACTACCTTACGCTCGAGCGCGATGAGGTCGGAGGCACGGTCGCGAAGTATCCGCGGCAGAAGCTGGTGATGACGAGCCCGGTTGAGTTTCCCATGTACGGCAAGTTCAAAAAATTGCAGCTTTCCAAGGAAAACCTGCTCGCCTTCTGGGACATGATTCTCAACCGGTCCGACTTCAATGTGTCCACTGGCGAGAAAGTGGAAGACATCAAGAGGGGCGAAGATCGCATGTTCACGGTCGTAACAGCCACGAATCAGTACCGCGCCAAGGCCGTGATCCTGGCCCTTGGCCGTGCGGGCGAGCCACGCAAGCTCGGAGTTAAGGGCGAGGAGCTGCCGAAGGTGATGTACCGCCTCATCGAGGCAGATCACTATATCAACAAGAAGATTCTTGTCGTGGGCGGCGGCGATAGCGCTGTGGAGGCTGCCATGGGGCTCGCCTGTCAGGCCGGCAATCAGGTGACTGTCTCCTACCGCAGCGAGCAATTCAGCCGCATCAAAGAACGAAACGCTAAGCGTATCGAAGACTTTATGCGCTCGGGAAAGCTGAAAGTGTTGTTCAGCTCGAATCCGGTTCAGTTCAAGCCGGAGTCGGTCATCCTTGACGTCAACGGTAGCTCGCAGGAAATTCCAAACGACTTTGTATGGATTTTCGCTGGGGGCACTCCGCCCAACGCGTTCCTCAAGAAGATCGGCGTTGGCTTCGGAGCGCGCGATCTGACCCTGGAAGCGAGCAAAGAAGCCAAGAAGGCAGACGCCGAGCGCAAGCAACTTGCCCAGGCTGCCGCCGCACCGTCCCGCTGAAGCGAGTGTTCCGGGGCTGAGCTTGAAGATCTCTACCACGAAGGACACGAAGTCACACGAAGAGAACGCTTACCAGTAGGCCCTTCGTGATACTTCGTGGTTCACGGTTTTCTCTCGGCACAAAAGCATTGTCCTCCCGCCATGCTCCTACGAATCCCTCTGTCGTAAAATTGAGCCCTTGCCAGTCCTTCCAGAACTAGACGGTCTCGCAGTCGTGCTGGTGCGCCCGCGCAATCCGCTGAACATCGGCGCGGCCGCCCGGGCCATGAGCAACTTCGGCGCTCATCGCCTGCGCCTGGTGAATCCCTATGCGCCCGGCTTCCGCGAGGCCCGCTCGGCGGTGGGTGCCTCTGACTTGTTGAACAGCGCGGAAGAATACAAGACTGTTGCCGAGGCTGTCGCCGACTGCGCCCTGGTCGTGGGAACGACGGCGGTGCGCAATCGCGCATTGCAGCAACCGGTGCATCATCTCGACGACAATGCCGGGGCCACAATCCGCAAACGACTTCAGACCGAGCGTGTCGCTCTGCTGTTCGGCTCCGAGAAAATCGGGTTGACGAATAAAGACTTCAGCCACTGTCACTGGTTACTCAACATCCCTACAAAACAGCAAAACATCTCCATGAATCTGGGGCAGGCCGTCGCTGTCTGTCTCTACGAATTGGCGCGGAGCAAGCCACTCCAACCAGCTCAAGCGGATGTTGAGCCCGCGACAGCGGGTCAGGCTGAGCAAATTACCGAGTGCTTGCTCGAAGCGCTTCGGATCAGCGGATATGTGAAGCCGGGAACCGAAGCCATGTTCGAGAAGAAGGGCCGCCGCTTGATTCTGCGGTTCAATCTGGAAGCCTATGACGCCAAGCTCCTCCTGGGGATGGTGCGGCAGATCGTCTGGAAGTTACGTCAGACCACCAAGACGTAGTGAAGCTTTGGGAAAGTTGCTCGACACGCCGAGAGCTGAACAGTGGGCATGAAGGATCTGCGATTCGCATCAGATCGGTTCGTATCAGGGCATCGCTTCAAGCGATGCCGTTCGGTGCGGCGACGTTCTTACCATGGCTTCAGCCGCTGCGTGGGGCGGAGTTGCAGCGACTGAAGTCGGGGATCTTTATTCACCGCATCGGCACTGCTCAAAGGCATGCCCTGATACGAATCGGAGTCCGCAGCTTGCTAGTGGGCCACTCGCTCGGGCGAAACCTGAATTGAAGTTCGCTTGAAGCGAAACTGGAGGAGCCATACACTTGCTGCAGGTTTTCCGTCTATCTTGAGAGGAGAGAACTCCCAACGCTCCGCCGCCTTCAACGCAAGATTGGCAAAGTATTTGCTGCTTCCTGCGGATTTGAGTTTGGCCGCCGTTACCTTGCCCGACGGATCCACTTCGACCCGCACTCCGACCTTGATTGTTCCCGTAATAGTGTTCTTTGCGCTCTGTGGAACGTCGGGGAGGTCTTGTTTTACGATTTCGCCCCGAGACGCAACTGCTGCCTTTGGTGCGGGGGGTATTGGGGCGGGACTCGGTGTCGCTGGTTTCGAACTTACATGTTCAGATGCAACCGGAGCGACCTCGAGCTTGACCGGCCCGTCGGTGGATGCCTTCGGCGGGCCCATCTTGTAGAAGAAGCGTATCCCTAACGCTGCTATCAGTACGACTGCAATTGGAATGAGAATGCGCCAGGAAGTGCGGTCATGTCTGGCGGGCGCCGAGGGAATCCGAACTGGAGCGGGAGCCGGGACCGAGCGTGCCGCAGGCTGCATCCTCGCTTGGATCTCTGCAATCGAGCAGCGCCGCTTCGGATCGAGATGCAGGCACTCGCGCGCAATGCCGCGGAACGGTTCGGGAATTGTTGCCGGCACGCCGGGATCGCGTTGTGACGATTCGTCCGCGAAAGGCGCGTTCTGCGTGAGCGCTGCGACCAGAGTGGCGCCCACCGACCACAGGTCGCCCGCCGGCGATACGATTCCTGCCGCCGTCTCCGGTGCATCATACACATCGCGCCGCGTCCCTGCACTGTCCGACTCGGCGGGCTTCGCAACCTGATCCGAAGAAAGCTTCAACAGGTCGCCCACTGCCAGAATATTCGACGGCTTGATCCGGCGGTGTACGAATCCCTTCGCGTGCAGATGGGAAAGCGCGTCCAGCAGCGGAGGAAGTAAGTCGGTCACTTCGGCGGGCGCCAGCGGCCGCTGGGGAAGAATCTGCGACAAATCCTCTTCCGCGAACTCCATGACCACGTAAAGAAGAGCCGTACCGTCCATCTGATACTGCCCGGTTTCGTAGATCCGAATCAAGTGCGGATGAGAGAGTTGCGCTGTTGTGCGCCAACGCAAGAGCTGAGAATGAACATCCCCGGCGTCGGCTGCGATCACCTTGATCGCGGCTTTCTGAGACGCCTGTCCCGGCCGCTCGGTAAGGAAGACCGCGCTATGCTCAGAGCCACCCAGCCACTGCCGAAGCGGAAATTTCCCGTCGACTACGCGGCCTTCCCACGTTCTCCAGACCTCAGGACTGTTCATGAGCGGCTACCTGCGAACCAACATTCTATGCCATCGGCCAAGAACCGGTAGCACGCAGAGGTTCTTCGCGGGTGATGCCCATGATTCAGAGCACTTCAGCGGCTCTTATAGCTGAAAGTCACCTTGGTTTCCTCGTCCAGTACGAGCGGCCGGACGAAGCTGAACGAAGTGCCGGCGCGCGGCACATCGATCGCCACTGGTAGAACTCCGGCAACCCGGCGCTGCAGGTTCATCACGTTGACAGAGGCGTTCAGGTTGGAAAGCCCCTGGGCAACGGTGCCCAATTTCTCGATGCCGTTTCCGGTGAAGCGGCCGTTCACCGGGCCACCAACGGTTGCGCCGCCGTTCGTCGAGTAGGCGTATGCGTTGCCGTGAAGTTCATTCGCCCCCGACTTGGTTTCCATCTGCGGCATGTCGCCGCGAACCTCGACCATCTCAGCAGTGCCGGCAACGCTCAACGGAAAGTTGTACAGCGACGGCTGGTTCGCATCGTAGTTGAGATTGAAAACGCTGGTGCGGAAGCCCGGCGTCTCTGCCTTGGCCTTGAAGTTTCCCGATCCCAGGCTGCCGACGAGCCACCGGCCCTGATCGTCGGTCACTGCGGTTCGCGTCGCTCCGTTGTCAGTCGACGTAATGGTGATGCGCGCGTTGGGAACGACCGCTCCGCTCGGGTCCACGACATAGCCGCCCATCTGCCCAGGCAGGGCTTCCATTTTCAGCGTGCTCGACATATCCCCTTCGCGATTCCTCTGCGCGTTGTAGGCATACTCTTCGCGAAACGGCGAAGGCACCACATTCGCCACGATCACATCCCCGCCGAAATCTTTCACTTTGTATTGTTCCGGCAGAAAGATTTCCCAGCTCAGCAGGCTGATCGGTATGTCCATGCTCGGCAGACTCAAATCTGCCCCACCTTTCTTCGCGAACGGAGCCCCCGAGTGCATGAACACGAACGAAACCGTATACGAACCGGTCGGACGAAATCCCGGCCGCAACAGCGGCACGCGGTTTCCATCCGGGCCTTGCACCGGCTTCACGCGCTCGCCGCCTACGTCTGCGGAGAGAATGCTCGCACCGGGCGGCAGCGTGACTTTCAGGAACGGCTGCGCCTGGTTCTTGAGGATCAGCTTCACTTCGGTAAGCGATTTGCCCTCCGAAGTGACGAGTGTCGTGACCTGCGCGCTCTCAGCCACGGCTGCGAGTACGCTTCCATCCGGGAACCGCACCCAGCTGAGAGCCAGCGTAGGCGTTTCGCTTGACTGCTTGTGATAGCGGAACGCTGCCTGGGGCGGGAAGTGCGCCAGCGACCGCAGATAAGGGTTCGTCTCCTTCACGTCCATACGCTTCAGGCCGCCACCTTCGGTCGCGGTGAGTTCCATAGTGCCCGCGCCCTCGACCAGAACTTCGCCGGTTTCACGCTGTGCTTTCTTGAAACTGAGGAAGGGCGCATCCGCCTTGGCACCGCTGATCGATCTCTCCATCGAGATCAGGAACTGGTGGTTGCGTTGACTGGGAGCGTTCACTTTGAGAGTCAGGACTCCGTTGTTTGTTTCCGCGGAATCGAGCGTGGCCCCAGTTACGCCCGTGACTTCGTAGCCCTCAGGCAAGTCGACGTGGAATTGCGTGGGCTCGCCCTGCACCACGGTGACATCGGCAAGCACGGCGACACGCATTTCGGCTTCGCTCACCGAGATGAGTGTCTTGGCGTCGGCCAAAAATCGCACTTCCCGCGGCACCACTGGCGTGACGGTTTCCCGCGTGGTCCACCAGATGTTCGCGGGCTGTCCCGGAACCAGCGTGGCTTCGATCATGGTATGTCCGTTCTCAGACTTCCGGCTGGTGATCAGGCCGGGGCTGATGTTGGCGAAGGTGTGGTCGCCGGGAATCACAAGCGCCAACTGCACGCTGCCCGCGGCCGGCACCGGCAGAGTGAACGACGCTCGCCCCGCTTCGATCTTTAGGGGCAGTCCGGTATCCAGATCGACGGAGAATTCTCCCGGTCCAGAAAGAAGCGCGGTGTGTGTGCCATTTTCTTGCTGCAGCGGAACGCCCTTGCCATTCTGATGCGCATCGAGAATGATCATCCCGGTGGTGAGTGGGACCTTGCTGACCCCTTTCCGGAAGACTTCGCCCTCCAGTTGTACTGTGCCCAACACACCGTCGTTCTCGACACGCAGCTTCAGGTCGGCGTGCATGATCGAGTAGGGAAGCGGCGCAACGTCGTTTTTCTTCGGCGGCTTCGCCGCGAGCTCGACCAATTTGTTGTATTCGTCGAGAGTCAGCGTGACGTTGCCGGAATTAGGCAGGGGCAGGGGGGACTTGTCCTCTGCTGCGCACACTTGTCCCCAACACACACTCCACAGCAACAGCATTCCGAGGAATCGGTTTTTCATCGTACACCTCCCTTTTTATCGCGCTGAAAGCTGAATTCTGCAGCGGGAAACTGGTTCTCGCCGGTAAGTTCGGAAACGAGGTAGATCGACGGTCCGAAGGCAGGGAATGAAACGTTGATCGGCAGAATGCCCGTCACCTTACCAGCGGATGATTTGGCGCGAAAGGTGTCAAGCAGGGCCTGCGTGGCGTCCTTCTTTTCTTTGTCGGCGGATTGCAGCTTGGCGAACTGTTCCAGCCGATCGGATTGCTTGAGGTCGATCGTCGATGCGGTCCCGATATCGATCACGCCTCCGCTGGCCGGCGCGAGCACCGCCGACGTTGGATTCGCATACTCCTGCAACCGGAATGTCCCCGGCTCCGCCGAAACGTGGAATAGCGGCGGGTAGTACAGCAGCAGCCCCGTGCGCGAGATCGGAAGATCCAGCGCCGGCAGCGTCACTTTCTCGCGGCCTTTCTCCGCCCACGCCGTCGCCTTGGTGAGATACAGAATCTCCACCGCGAACGCCTGCGCGTCATCTCCGCCCCGCGTTTTCTCGAGCGGCAACAGCAGGCTTCCATCCGGCGACTGGCCCGGACGAATCGGCCGTCCCGCGAGCGATACACTCCACACGGTCGCACCCGCTGGCAGCGTAACCTTCACGAAGTTGCGCTGGTTGTTGCGAACCGCATACCGTGCCTGCACGAGTTTCTTGCCGTCGGTGCTCATCAGCACCTGGTAGCGAGCCTCTTCAATGTTTGCCATCAGCACGGCTTGCTGGTCGTAGCGGGCCACGTTGACGCTCAGGGACCGCGTCGCGCCCGCATCGCCCGACCGGGCACGAAATGCGACCAGCGCAGGGGACTGGCGGCTCGCCACCATTTCGCCGAGGTCGGTAGCGTCGGCATCCTCCAGCCCTTGCGATTTCTGACCCTTGATTTCACCCGCGCCCAGCACTTCCACTGCGATGCCGCCTTCATCGCGCTCCATGTTCTGGAGCCGCAGTAGCGGAATATCGATGATTCCATCTCGCGGCAGCCGACTCTCCCCGGTGATAACGAAGCGTGCACTGTGCTCCACCGGTTCCAGGAAGGTCACCGCGAGCTCGCCGTTCTTCATTTCCCAATCCGCCACCATCGCGCCGGAAACCTGGTTGATGGTGATTTTTTCCGGAAGCTGGATTCGTACCTCGCGAGCTGCCCCTTGCACGACGTCGAGACTCGCTTCCGCGTAGATGGAAGTGGAGTCCTCCGCCAAGCTGGTCAGTTGCGTCAACGATCCGCGCAGCCGCAGCGGCAGTTCGACGTGGTGATCCTCCGTCTTCCTGCGCCAAGTGAACGTCAGTGCTTCATTGCCACGTGCGTAAGCCAGCCACTTGGTCTGGGCCGATGTCTCATACTTCTGAGAGAGCAGTCCTCCGGCAACTCTCAGGTCAATGCCCAGCCGCGGAAGTTCCACCGCGGCCCGGGTGACGCCCGATTCCGTCGAGGGCAACGCGAGACTCTCATCGCCGGCCGACGACGTCACGGGAACATCCACATCGAGCAGCAGCACGGAGCGCCCGGCATGCGAGAGCAGAGCCGAGAGATGAGCTCCACCTTTCCCCGGCGCCCCCGGCACCAGCGACACGGCCTTGCCATCAAGCCGGGCTTCGCGCACGAGCAAGCCCGCGGGCACCGGCACACGCACCCAGCCATCTTTCAAGACGTCGATCGTGAGGCTGGCCCGTCCAGCGGCCAGGTCGCCGACAACGTGCAAGTCGTAATCCACGCGCGTCAGGGTCGCGTCCAGCGGAGGCGGTTCGGGATCGTGCTCGACCGGGTAAGCCTTCGCCCGCAGCACGCCGTATTCCTCAACCGGAATCACCACCCATCCGGCGGCATGGGATGGCTCTGTAGGTTTCTCTTGTGCTTCAGCAGCGGCTCCCCAACAGAGAGAGGCAGCCACGATGCAGGGGACAAACTGTCTCAGAACAAATCGTCTGAGTGGCGGAAGAACGTCGCAATTGGACTTCTTCATGGTTCAAGCCTCACTCCAACTAATCTGGGGATGCGCAGCTGTCTCTCGGGGATGTTCGGCGCGAGTGGCCATTCCAAGTAAGAATGCTCAAGCGGAATGAAATTGCGCTCGATTTTCGGTACTGGTTACCCTGCGAAAGCAGGTCTCATGGCGCTTCTGGCAAGGACTCTGCTGTACCATAGCAAGTCGCAGCGAGTCAGGATCTGAGCACAGGTTCGGAGGTCCGCTTGGCTTTCAGCACCGAAAAATCAAGGCAGAGTTACGAGCGCACGCTGGGAGTGCTGATCGAGGCCAGCAGTTCGTCGTCGCGGGGTCCCGCCAATTTCGGCAAGTATCCCATTTTCATGGAGCGCGGCCGGGGTTCTCGTATCTACGACGTCGACGGCAACGAGTACATCGACTGGATGATGGCCTTTGGCGCACTGCCGCTCGGTCATGCGCATCCCGAAATCGTGGAGGCTATCAGCGAAGCAGCCGCCAGCGGAGCGCATTTCGCTACCGCCACGCCCGTGGAATTGGAAGTGGCGGAACTGCTGCAGAAGATGGTTCCGAACGCCGAGCGCGTGCGTTTTGCCAACACCGGCACAGAGGCGATGATGGCGGCGATTCGCCTGGCGCGCGGCGTGACCGGCCGGCCGAAGATTCTCAAGTTCGAGGGACACTATCATGGCTGGCACGACGACCTGCTGGTCAGCTCCAACGTCCTGCCTGCGAGCGCTCTTGGATTGCGGACCGACCCCATCAAAATTCCCGATAGCTCCGGACTGAATCGCACCGCCCTCGACGACACGATCGTCGTCCCCTGGAATGATCTCGATCTTCTTCAGCGTGCCATCGAAAGTCATCCGGGCCAGATCGCCGCGATCATCACCGAAGGAATCATGGCCAACATGGGCGTGATTCCGCCGGCCGAGGGATATCTGCAAGGCCTGCAGAAGCTCGCCAGGGCGAACGGGATTCTGTTCATCCTGGATGAAACCGTGACCGGATTCCGCATTGCTCCTGGAGGCTCCCAGGAATACTACAAGCTATCTCCCGATCTAGTGACCTTCGGCAAAGCGCTGGGATGTGGCCTGCCGGTGGCCGCCCTGGTTGGTCGCGCTGAAGTGATGGATGCCCTGCAATGGGGCGGTGTTCTGCACTACGGCACGCACAACGGATCGCGCATCGGAATGCACGCCGCGCGCGCCAACCTGCGCGTGCTCACCCGCGACAACAATGCATCCTTCCGCCACACATGGAGGATTGCCAAGCGGCTGTGCGCCGGTTACGAGGAGTTGTTCAAGCAGAGAGGCTGTTCAGTCGTCGTGCAGAGCGTCGGCCCAATGTTTCAACTGATGTTCACCGACCGCCCCGTGATTCGCGACTACCGCGACTTCTGCCAATTCGTGGACCGCACTGCCTTCCAGAAATTCGTTCTGTCGCTGTTTCCGTTCGGCGTGTACGCCTCACCGTCTGCGGCACTGCATTCAATCGTCACGCTGGCGCACACGGATCAGGATGTTGACCACACGCTAGAGGCGGCGGGAAAGGCGCTGGATTCAGCCGCTGGCACATCGCGATGAGTATGCAATCACGGAAGATCGAAGAACGGGCAGTCCAACTGCTCTCGCTGGAAGGCCAGGTCGCGATGGTGACCGGGGCTGCATCGGGCATTGGACGCGGCATCGCGCTCTGCCTAGCGGAGATGGGAGCATTCGTCGCGATTCTCGATGTCGACGAGACCAGAGCACGCGAGACCGCCGCGGAAATTGAAGCTGCGGGAGGCGGGTCTATCCCTCTGAAGTGCGATGTCCGCAGTGCCGCCGACTGCCGCCGCGCGGTCGACAACGTGATTGCGGAGAAGGGCAAGATCGACATTCTCTGCAACTGCGCCGGCGTCGCCATTCGCAAAGACATCGTCGATCTCAGCGAGGATGAGTGGGACCTCGTCCTCGATGTAACTCTCAAGGGCATCTATCTGCTCTCGCGCGAAGTCGTGCCGCACATGATCCGCAACGGCGGAGGCAGCATCATCAACATCGGCTCGGGATGGTCGCTCAAGGGAGGCCCGCGCGCGGCGTCCTACTGCGCCGCGAAGGGCGGTGCCGTGAACCTGACACGCGCGATGGCCATTGACCATGGCAAGCACAACATCCGTGTGAACTGCGTTTGCCCTGGGGACGTCGATACTCCAATGCTGGCGAACGAATGTGCCCAACTTGGCGAGAACATGCAGGCCTTCATGCGCGAAGCCGCCAATCGTCCGCTGGCCCGCGTTGGCACTCCCAACGACATCGCGAATGCCGTCTTGTTTCTCGCGAGCCCGATGTCGAGTTGGATCACCGGCGCAGCGTTGGTGGTGGATGGTGGCGGCTTGGCTTAGAAAGGAATTAGTCGTAGAGACGTTGCTTGCAACGTCTCTGCCAGCAGTACCGCTAAACCCTGCTTCCCCGCTGCCGTCGGCAGAGACGTAACAAGTTACGTCTCTACGACAGTGCCGACGCGTCTCAGCCAATCCGCCGTTGCCTCGCGGCCTCGTACAGCACGATGCTCCCGGCAACCCCAGCATTCAGCGATTCCACCTGCGGCGCATGTGGAATGGCTATCGTCTCATCCATTTGAGCGATCAGGGTCCGGGGCAGCCCTGCTCCTTCGCTCCCGATGAAAATCGCCGCCGGCCCCGAGATCTTCACCTGATCGAGGGGCGTGCCCTTGTGCGAAGATGTCGCAATCAGACGCACGCCCTGCTTCTTGAACTTCGCGCAGATTGCCTCCAGTCCTCCGGCTGCTTTCGCCACGATGACCGGAAAACGGAACATCGATCCTGCCGACGCGCGAATCACTTTCGAATTGAACGGACTCACCGTTCCCTCGCCCAGCACCACGCCCGCACTGCCAAAGGCCTCTGCCGACCGCAAAATCGTTCCCAGGTTGCCAGGGTCCTGCAATCCGGCCGCGACAATGATCGGGCCGACCTGCGCCCGCTCCAGCATGTCTTCCAGCGAGAAATCCTTCAGGCGCACCAGCGCCGCCACACCCTGCGGTGTTTCGCTGGGCGCGGCTCCGTCGAAGAGTTTGTCGGGAAGCAGCAGCGTGTCCACGTTGGCCCCGATCTGGGGCAGGAGCCGTTCCGCCAGGTTCTGCGCGGATTCCTTGAAGAAGACGGCTTTAAAGCGCAGCCCGCTGCGGATCGCCTCCTCAACGATGCGCAGTCCTTCGATTGAGCAATCGCCTTCTTCCGTGCATTCGGCGTGCGCAAATGCCTGGCGCAGTTCCTTCACCAGGGCGTTGTGGCGTCCCTCGATGCGGCGGAGTCTGTGCTGAGGGTTGGCCGCGGATTCTGACGCTTGCTTCATGCTCTCAAAGTCTTCATGTTGACTTTATGATACGCTGACCGCCTCACGCTGACCGCCTCACCTTGCGGCGTTTTGCCGTATTATGATAGGTTTCGCGGTCCAAACAAATTAACCCTGAAGCGAATGGGAAGGGAGCGCCGTGCGCGCCGAGATCGTAAAAATTAATAGCGAGAACCCTGAATCATCCCTGGTGAAGTACGCCGCCGACCAGATCCGTTCCGGCGAGGTACTGGGCATGCCCACCGACACTTTTTATGGCCTGGCTGCCGATCCTTTTAACCTGCGCGCGGTTGACAAGGTGTACGACATCAAGACGCGCTCGCGGCACAAGCCGCTGTCGCTGCTCATCGAGAGCACCGACCAGGCAGAAGAACTGGCCAAGCCGCTGCCCGAGGAATTCTACGCGCTCGCTCGAAAATTCTGGCCCGGTCCGCTGACCCTTATTGTGAAGGCTGGCTCGCGTTTGCCCCTCAAAGTGACCGCCAATACGGGCAACGTCGCTCTGCGCGTGCCTAATGCGAAGATCCCGCTGGCAGTCGTGACGGCCGCAGCTATCCCGATCACGGCGACTTCCGCCAATCTCAGCGGCGCATCGGAGTGCACCAGCGCCGAGCAGGTGCACGACCAACTGAAGGGGCGCATCAACATCATTGTCGACGGGGGCCCGTCTCCGCGTGATGTTGCCTCCACCATCATCGATCTCAGCGACGAAACGGTGCGCTGGCGCATTATCCGCGAAGGCGCGATTCCCGCCGACGAGATCTCCAAATTCTTTGCCCAGGGATGACTGCCGAAGGATGACTGCCAGAGGATGACCGACGAATCCGCCAACCAGCATCCGCAACCGCGCTGGTGGCTTCGTCTACTGGTTCTGGCAGCGGTGGCTGCCGCTTCGTTCCTGACGATCACCGCGGTTCAGGTTGTGCGTACAGCTTCCCTGCAGGAAATCCACCAGGCCGATGCGATTGTCGTTTTCGGTGCCGCGGAATATTCCGGTCGCCCCTCTCCCGTTCTGCGCGCTCGCCTCGATCACGCTCTTGATTTGTTTCACCGCGGACTCGCGCCGGTCGTCATTACCACGGGTGGCGCGGCCGCCGATCCCACTTTCAGCGAGGGCGGCGTGGGTCGAGACTACCTTATGCGCCACGGGGTTCCCGAGCGCGGGCTGATCGCCGAGACCCAGGGCCACGACACGGCGGAATCAGCGGTGCGCGTAGCCGTGATCATGCGCGCCAACGGCCTGCACAGTTGCGTCGCAGTCAGTGATGCCTATCATGTCTTCCGCATCCGCAAACTTCTGGAGCATGAGGGCGTTGGGCCAGTCTACGTCGCGCCCCGTCCTGAATCTGAGCCGCGTAGCGTGGTGCAGCGCGCGCTCGCAGTGCTTCGCGAGGCGGCCAGTTACCTGCTGTGGCGGATGGGTGTTCGGTGAGGTCAACTGCCAGAGCGATGGTGGAGGTGGGAATCTTGACCAATCCCCGAAGGTTACCGGTTTTGCCGAGCGCAAACCCCATTGTGACGGCATCAGATGGTCATAAGTCATCGCCGTTGTAGCTGTTGTTTTGAATTCTGAACCATGAGTAACGCAGATTGTTCGCCTGCAGGCCGCTTCTGACTTTCATAAACACGCGCTGAATCCTGTTCATCAGAGCGAAATTCTTGGTCATCCGGTTCGAGTCGGCTCGACTTCCTCGCGCTTCAGCCATTTGGCGGCCCTGGCATTTCTCGTAGTCCTGGCTCTGCTGGCAGAGTTCGTTCGCGTTGCTCATGTTCACGCTGCCGACGGATGCCATATCGCGATTTTCCTGAATCGTGGCGACCAGCATCTCGTCATACCGGTCATACCACTCTCGAACAGCTTGTTCGGTCTGCTCTGGTGTGTGGGTCCCTTTGTATGTAGTGATTGCAGCCACGACTTCGTCGCTATCCTCCGCGCCATCCATCTTCATTCGCGGTAGAGGGCCCGCGTTACCTTCCACGTCATCGTCTGTGAATACCTTCTTGGCATGGGCTGTCTTCTGCGCTTTGGTGTTCCGAGCCAATGCTGCCAGATCGCCGGTATTTGCCGTCGCCTGGGGCGGGGCAGCACATGCTGCATCTTGACCCATGCAAATGGCTGACAATGTCAGGAGGATGCCGCCCGCGAGAAGATGGTGAGCCCGGGATAGAATGTGATGCATTTCGATTCAGCCTACCTGTCGGGCAAGGGCTCGCCAGAGGACTAGGTTCTGGTTTGTCCAAGTTCGGTGTTCCATCAGAACCGGTCGATATTGTTAGTGGTGCGAATCTTGAACCAGTCGTAACGCAAATTATTCATCTGGAGGCCATTTCTGACCTTCATGAAAGAGTGCTGAATCCGCACCTCCAGATTATTGTTCTTCATGACCTGCGTCTGATCGCTTTGCACCCCTCGCATTTCAGCCATCTGCCGATTTCGGCATTGCTGATAGTCCTGGCTCTCCTGACAGAGTGCATATCCATTGCTCATGTTCGCGCTGCGAAGGGTCGTGATGTCCTGGTTTTCCTGGATAGCGGCCGCCAGCATCTGGTCGTAACGGTCATACCAGACATGTACAGCTTGTTCGGTCTGTTCAGCCGTGTGAGTCGTTTTGTATTTGGAAATTGCGGCAACGACATCGTCGGCATTTTCCGCTCCCTCCATTTTCAGACGGGGCAGCGGCCCGGCAGTGGCTTCCATGTCGTCATCGGTGAAGACTTTCTTGGAGTGTTCCTTCCGTGCTTTCGCGTCATGCGCGGCTGCCGCCAAAGGACTGTCAGTATCGGCAGGGCTCTGCGATGCCGTGGCGGCTGGCGGTGGCTGGCTTTGAGCCAGACTAACCGTCGAAAACAGCAGCAAGGCGGCTGTGGACAGAGATATAAGCTTTGGACGATGGGTTCGCATCTTGGGTCTCTGCAAGGCTATCGGGCTGACTCAAGCCATGAAAGATGACGATAGTTTGGCTGCCCCGCGAACGAAAGTGACCGCCAGAAGGTGCCAGACCTCCCGATCGCGGAGCTTAGTGATCGGAATCACACGCGGGCAAACAAATGTCTAGCTGAGACCGACGAGCCCCTGTACTGACGCAACCTCGTAGTGCGCTGATTTGGCGTCGTACCTCAATAAGTGCCGGCGCCGTTCTTCTGGCACGACGGCGGTTTCGTAGTCCGATCCCGCAACCGCGCGAATGGCGTCGATCGAGTCCCACAGCATGATCGTGATGAACTCAACCTCTGCACCCAGTTCCCGCCGAAGCAAGTAGCTGCCCCGGAAGCCCTTCACCTTGCTGATGCCGGGCAAAAGTTCGGGCTTCAACATGGCCTCATACGCATCGGCGTGATCAGGCTTGGCATATCCGTGCCACACTCTGGCGATCACTCTCGTCCTCCGGAATCTCGATCCAGTTACCAGGTCATGCGTTTGCGTAGTTCCGTGACGTGCGCTACGTGATGGCGTCCGTGCCACGCATACAGAGCAAGCGTCTTTTCGAGGGTCATGGGGCCCAGTTCAGGATGGCGGAACGTGCGCTTCCAATCCCCTGGCGTAAGCGACCGCAGCAGCCTCACCCAGCGGTCATGAAGCGAGTCGAGCATTGTCAGAGAGACCTCGATCGGTGTCGCCTTGGTATCCGCCAGTTCAGCCCAACGATCTTCCGCGTAAGGCTTGATCGTCGGCTCATCTTCGGTCAGCGCCAGCTTGAAGCGCACATAGGAATTCAGATGGCTATCCGGCACATGATGGACCACCTGTCGCACAGTCCATCCACCGGGTCGATAGGGTGTGTCGAGTTGAGCGTCGGTGAGCCCCTTTACGGCCGCACGCAGGTTGGCGGGTGTGTTAGCGATGTCGTCGAGGGCTTTCTGACTCTGGTCCTTGGTGAGTGGGCCGTCGAAGCGAAACTTGCCAATGGGGAAGCGCAGGTCGGTCATTGTGATCTCAGACTTCTGATAACTGGGAAGATCTCAATGGGAGGATGAATGTGAGGCCGTGGAGGGTTCACAAAAATGGCGGTGGTGTCTTCCGATTCCAACGTTCGACCGCCGAGGATTGACAGCCACCTACGATCATCTATACTGATAAGCAGATAGATGCTTATATGACTAAGAATACCGTCTCCGAACCCGAAAGCACTCGTCTGACCATTACATGGTCCAAAGAGGCCGATCATGCCCTGCGCACGTTCTTGGGTTCCCAAGGGATGAAGAAGGGTGACCTCTCGAAATTCATAGAGGAGGCGGTGCGCTGGCGCATTTTTCATCAGACCGTTCGCGAAGTTCGCGCCGCGTTCGCCGACGTTTCCCCAAGCGAGCTTCAGAAGATGATTGATGAGACGGTGGAAGAAGTCCGCGCGAAACGCTACCGGGAGCGCTCTCAGCGGTCCTGATGCGTCTCATCCTCGACACCAACATCTTGCTCTCCGCGCTTCTGTCTCCTCTGGGCGCGCCTGCCAAGCTTCTCGAAGCTTGGGAGCGGAAGAGGTTCACTCTCGTTGCCTGTGATGCGCTCATCGAGGAACTCCGCGATGTAGCCAGTCGGCCCTTCTTCCGGGCCAGGCTCCGCACCAGCGTTGCTGAGTTACTCGCCGCAGAGGTTCGTGACTTCTCTTTCTTTTGCCGGAACCTGCCCTCAGGTGCCTCCGCTCCGGACTCTGCTTCGGATCCTAAGGACCGCTATTTGCTAGCTCTGGCTGAAGCGAGTCTGGCCGAGTTCCTCGTGACCGGTGACAAAGAACTGCTCACCCTGAAACATCACAAATCCACCCGGATCGTTAATCCCGTCGCGATGATCGAAGTGCTGAAGGCTCACGAGAGCAAATAACCAAGCCCATGTCACGGCTCCTCTGCAGGAACCGAGAACCCAGTAGGTTAACTACAACCCCTAGTGCCAACACGGCCATAACCCCATCCCCTTCGGCTTTGAATTTCGATTCCTTACGCCCCAACACGCCACTCGAATGGTGCATCAAAGCTGGGTTCTAGGCTAAACTCTCTGTGCTGTGGGGTTTAGCGTTTTCCGTCGGCGAAACCGGTTTCTGGTTTCGAGGACGCCTTGCGAGGAAGACTATGCCATCGTCGACTTGGTCCGGTCACTTAACTTTCGGACTCATCTCCATGCCCGTGCGTCTGTTTTCCGGCGCCCGCAGTTCCGGCATTTCCTTCAACATGCTGCACCGCACCGACCAGTCACGGCTCAAGCAGCAATACGTTTGTCAGGCAGACGGACAGGTCGTGGACCGAGCCGACATCGTCAAAGGCTACGAGTTCCGCAAGGACGAGTACATCATCATCGAGCCCGACGAGATCAAGAAGATCGAGCCGCAGACCGCAAAGACGATGGAGATTCTCGAATTTGTAAAGGCGACTGCAGTCGATCCCGTCTACTTCGAGTCGTCGTATTACATGATGCCGGAAGAAGCGGGCCGCCGCCCCTACGCCTTGCTGACCAAGGCGCTGGAAGAGAGCGAGTACGTCGCCATCGCCAAGATCACCATGCACAACCGCGAGTACACCGTGTTCCTGCGCCCGCACGAAGGCGGAATGATGCTGCACACCATGTACTACGCCGAGGAAGTGAAAAAGGTGGAAGGTTTCGGTGCGCCCGAAGTGGAGTTGAAGGAAGCCGAGGTGAAAGTCGCGCACCAGTTGATCGAAGCGCTGGCCGCCGAATGGGATCCCGAGAAATACAAGGACACGTTCCAGGAGAACCTGAAACAGCTGATCGAGACCAAGCTTGAAGGCGGAGAAGTCGCCGCCGTGGAGAAGCCGAAAAAGCTGGCCCCGGTGATCGACCTCATGGCAGCGCTGAAGCAAAGCCTTGCCCAGATGGAGGGTAAGAAGAAGCCCGCCGCTACCATCAGGTCTGACGAACCCGCCGCCGCAAACGCAAAGTCGCGCCGAAGGTAGCAAGGGCGTCCCGCCTACACTCTGAATCTCCGCCACAGGCATCCCCCAAAGGCCTGCGTGGCATCCCTTACTGAGAACTGAGAACTGAGAACTGAGAACTGAGAACTGAGAACTGAGAACTGAGAACTGAGAACTGAGAACTGAGAACTGCCAAGCTGCCTAGCGCAGACGGCCGCCAATCGTTACAATAATCAATTCTGTCAGAACCAGAGACTTTTTCTTCGGGGTGCCGATGAGTTTTCGACGTGTGAGCCGGTTGGCAGCAATAGCGCTTGCGACTCTGCTGGAGATATCTTGCGGCCAGGTTTATCGGCCCGTGGTTATTCCCACGAGTACGACCCCACCCAATCCAGCGAATTTCCACGCCGTGTTCGGCATCAGCTCGAATGTACCCTTCAATCCCGGCACAGCCCTGCAGATCGACGTGTCCGGAGACACGAATATCGGCGTAGCCAACATGGGAGTTAATCCCACCCACGCCGCGATCCTCCCCAACAATTCCCGAGTCTTTGTGGCCAGTGCCGGCAGTCTCTTCACCGGGGACGCCGACGTGGTGATGACTTTTGCTCCGGCAGCCGCTAGTTCGACCGCGACCGGGTTAGGTACGCCGACAACGTTCAGCCTCCCCTACGGGTCCCTTCCGGTGTTTGTGACCGCCACCCCGGCGAGCGCTGTCTACGTGGCGAACTTCGGCACCAATTCCGTGTCCGCGCTCAACTCAAGCAACGTGGTCGGCCTGACTGGAGCCGTTGGAGTAAGTCCGGTTGCGCTGGCGGGGACGCCTAACGCATTGAATCTCTACGTCGCCAACCAGGGCGGCAATACGGTCACGGATCTCTCCCCCTCAGACATGTCAACGATCGCAACCATCCCCGTTGGCACCACGCCAACCTGGATCGTGTCTCGTCCCGATAGCCAGCGGGTGTACGTGGTGACGCAGGGCGATGGGCAGCTCACCACGATTCGGACCGACACGAACGCCGTGGTTTCAACCCAGTCCGTGGGCGGTCCTGGAGCCAACTTTGTGCTCTACGACAAGAGCCGGAACCGGTTATACGTGACCAATCCCAGCGCCGGGATGGTCTTCGCTTTCAGCGCGACGACGGATCCGCCGACGCCGTTGGGAAATGCGGCGGGCCTCACCATTCCAGCGCCGCCACCGTGTGGCAGTGCGACGTGCTCCACAGTGAGCCCGGTGTCGGTGACGGCTTTGCCGGATGGCAGCCGGTTCTACGTGGCAAGCTACGTCTCGACGACGTCGACGCCATGTCCTGATCCAAATGTGACCGCGGCCGGATGTGTGATTCCGCAAGTGACCGTCTTCGATGCCGCCAGTCTCGCGGTAAAGACAACCGTGTTTCCTCTGTTACCTGCGGTGACGGCTCCCGTCGGCGGAGTGCAGCCCTTTGCGGTCGCCCCGGTCACGTACTGTGCGCCCGTCGTTCCTTACACGCCAGCCGCAGCCCGCTTCCGCATGTCTGCAACCGCCGCCGCAGATAGCAGCCGCGTCTACGCCAGCATCTGCGATGGCGGCGCGGTCGCGATCATCAACGCCACGACCAGTACAATTTCGACCGGGGGAACCAACACTCCCGACACTCTGGTCAACAATCTACCGGCGCCGTTCGGTGCCGGCCCGCCGCAGTCGAACGGGCAACCCTTGCCCCAGAATCCCATCTTCCTGCTCACAGGACAGTAACTCGCCAAACCCCTGGGACTACACGCAACGGGTCAACAATGTCTACAACAGTTCAGAATCTCGCTGCCACTCGTGCGCCCAGTCTGATCTTGACTTGAGGTGAACTCAACCGTCACCATCGTCGGTTGCATCGGAGGCAGACATGTTCGAAGGACTCTTTCAGCCGTTCCACCTGCTGGTAATCCTCTTTGCTGTTGTTATTAGCTACGGAATGCCATTTCTAGCGGGCTACTTCTTTGGGGCGCTATGTGGAAGCGAAGAAAGCGAAAAGGCCCTGACCGTATAGGACTCTCAGCCAGTCCTAGTTGGCGAGAGATCGCGATGACACTCGTGACCAGCGTTTCGAACTGCATCACCGAAAGACCTGGCCCGCTTCCTTATCGACACATCAAAAAGGCGACCCGAAGGTCGCGATGTTCCATGGGGTCAGCGAGTCGATCTTACGCAATCACCTAAACCTTGGCGGGAACTTCTTCTTTCACTGCGTCTCGCGAGGCGTAATGCGAGTCCACATAATCGTCAAGGATGTCGATGAACTCCGCGACGATGCGGTCGCCCTTCAGCGTGGTAAACAGCCGTCCATCCACATAGACCGGAGCCTTGGGCTCCTCAAACGTTCCAGGTAGCGAGATCCCTATATTCGCGTGCTTCGATTCGCCCGGTCCATTGACCACGCAGCCCATCACCGCAAGCTTCATTTCTTCCACGCCGATGTAGCGGCCCTTCCAAGTCGGCATCTGCTCGCGCAGGTAAGTCTGAATCTGCTGCGCCATTTCTTGGAAAAAGGTGCTGGTCGTGCGCCCACAGCCCGGACACGCCGTCACCTGCGGCGTAAAGCTGCGAATGCCCATCGACTGCAGGATCTGCTGCGCCACCCGCACTTCTTCCGTGCGGTCGCCGCCAGGAGCCGGCGTCAACGAAACGCGAATCGTGTCGCCAATGCCCTCCTGCAGCACTACAGCCATCGCCGCACTCGAGGCCACAACGCCCTTCGCGCCCATGCCAGCTTCAGTCAACCCCAAATGCAGCGGATACGAACAGCGGGCGGCCAGCGAGCGGTAGACGTCAATCAAATCCTGCACTCCACTCACCTTCGCGCTCAAGATGATCTGGTCGGCGCGCAACCCGAATTTCTGAGCCAGGTCGGCGGAGCCCAGTGCGCTCACCACCATCGCCTCCATGGTTACGTCGCGCGCCTCTTTGGGTTCGTCCAGGCGCGAATTTTCGTCCATCATGCGCGTGAGCAGCACCTGGTCGAGCGAGCCCCAGTTCACGCCAATGCGTACCGGCTTTTGATACTTCACCGCAACTTCGATCATGGTGCGGAAATTCGAGTCACCGGTCTTTCCGATACTGGCGTTGCCTGGGTTGATGCGGTACTTGGCCAAATCGCGGGCGCACTCGGGATACTTGGTCAGCAGAACGTGGCCGTTGTAGTGGAAGTCACCAATGATGGGCACGCGGACTCCCTGTTTGTCGAGTTGCTCGACGATGTGGGGCACGGCCGCTGCGGCCTCGTCATTGTTCACAGTGACGCGCACCAGTTCCGACCCGGCGCGGGCCAGCGCCGCTACCTGCTGCACTGTACCCGGGATATCCGCCGTGTCGGTGTTGGTCATAGACTGCACCACAACTGGTGCATCCGACCCTACCCGCACACCCCCGACGAGGGCGGTCACGGTCTTCCTGCGTTGAATATTGGCCATATGGGAATCTCTATTTTATCACGTGGAAAGCTGGCTCCAGGCTTCCGTTTCTGCCACTTGATCCCAGCCTTTTGAGTTGTCGAGGGTTCGTCGGTGGCGCATCTTTGCACGTATTCTGTTGAGAACAGGCCGGACCTCGGGCCGAAACGGGCCTGTAACGCGTACCCCGATTCCTCACCATAAAATGTCCAAAATGGAGGTTTTTCTATGACTCAGCGCATCAAGTCTCACACCGGGAAGAAACCAGTCGCCATCAACCGCGATAGCCCTGTCGCGCCCGCATGGCCTAGTTTCCAGGGCAACTCTCAGTTTGTGGGAACCAGTCCCAGCGGACGAGTGACCGCATATGTCGACCCCACGCTCGGCGACCCAGGACTCCAGAACGCACAGGATCTCGTCAACGATGCCGATCGCGTTGTGGCCGCCAACGACGGCATCTTCGGCACCACCGGAGGCCCAGTCAGCGTCATTGTTTTCGCGCTCGGAGGCGCCACCGACGGCACCGGCGGCGCCGACCACATGGGCTGCGATTACACCACTGGAGCCGCGATTGAGGCCTGCGCTTCGTTCGGCAACTCGGCCCGCGTCTCCGCTTTGTTTGAGGCCGAACTGAGCGAATGTTCGATGGACGGGAACCTTTGCGGCCTCAGCACCGGTGAAGCCTTGTCGCGCTGGTGTGCAACCGTGATCGGCAACAACGCTCTTGCCGATTTCTCAACCGCTCCGCAGTGGGCGCAGGATGGCGAACCAGACTTCGTGAACCAGACGGATCCGACCGATCAGAGCGCAGACAGCACCGGTTGCGGGATGGCATTTCTGTCCTGGCTGATCAGCCAGGGCTTCGGTCTGGAGAAGATTGCCCCGGCGATGGTGAACTTGGGCGATGCCGGAACTCTGGCTCAGCTCTATGCCACCTTGACTGCAGATGATGCCGCGAACGCATGGCCGAACTTTCAGAACGCGCTCCAGGCCCTGCCCAGCGGCGTCAACAATGATGATCCGTTCGGCGGGTTGGCTCAACCTACCCAGATGGCGCACATCGCTCCCTGGACGGTGGAGATGGCCGGCAGAGTCTTCGCGGCCATCCTTGCCGACGTTGCCGCGGGAAGGCAGCCGGAACAGATCGTCGCCAGCGTACGCGCCGCCATGCTCCCGGCGCGCAAGGCCAAAGCAGTGTCAGGAGTTTGCCAGCCCAAGTCGAAGCGCTTGCTCCCGCCCACGACTGACCGCCGCACAATCAAGCGGGCGTAACAAGACGCGACAAACAAAACAAGGCCGGAACTGATAGCCAGCTACCGGCCTTGCTGCAAAGCCCCAGTAGTCTATGGCAGTCGATCCGCCAGCCCCGGAATCGTCTTCTTCAAATCGTTGTAGATCACCATCACGGCGAACAGCACCAGGAACACGAACGCGAATTGGTAGACGCGTTCCTTGATGTTCATGCTGATATCGCGTCGCATCAGGCCCTCGATCAGCAGGAACAGGATCACGCCACCGTCGAGGATGGGAATCGGCAATAGGTTGAAGATGCCAAGGTTCAAGCTGATGGCGGCGGTCAATCCCATTAGCGGCGTCCAGCCCTTGCGGCGGGCCGCTTCGCCGGCGGCCTGGCCGATGCGGATCGGCCCTTCAATCGATTGCATTGAAATCTTGCGCTGCGCCATTTTCTTGACCAGTTCCAGGATCAGCAGCGCGTTCTGCCGGTTCTCGTGCAGCGAAAGGTTGAAGGCCGCCGCAAAGGGCAGCGTCTTCACTTTCATCTGCATAGTGCCAATGCCGATGCGATAGCGCTTTTCTGCCAGGACTGGCTGGACTGCAAATGTCTTCTGCTGGCCATCCCGAAGCACGGTCAGGGTGATTGGCTTGTCCTTCGTGATTTCCAGACTCTCGATCATCGCCTGCAGCGCCGACACCGGTTTGCCGTCGAGCGCGATGATTTGGTCGCCTTCCTTCAGTCCGGCCTTTTCTGCCGGTCGGTTCGGTTGCAGATCGGTAATAGTGACGGTCTTCTCTTTCGGTGCCCAGCCCGCGAATCCGATCTGGTCAAGCCCCGCAGGCTCCGGCACAACGGTCCTCTCAATCTTCTGACCGTTGCGTTCCACCGCGACGCTTAGAGGTTGCCCGGGGCTCAAGGCCTCTTTCAGATCGACTTGCTCCCAGGTGGGATTCTGAATGTCCTCGATCTGCGTGATGCGGTCGCCGATCTGCAACCCAGCCTTCGCTGCCGCCGTGTCCTTCATGACCCATCCGATGACCGTCGGCTCGTCATAAACCTCCGGGTACTCGAAATGCACCATGTAGACCGTGGTGAGCAGAACAATCGCCAGAAGGATATTCATCGTCGGCCCGGCAATCGCGATCAGGAAGCGGTGCCAGCGGGAGTGATTCATGAACTCGCGCGGATCGTCCGTGCGCTGGTCCATGGGGTTCTCGCCGCTCATCTTGACGTAGCCCCCGAGCGGGATCGCGGCGATGCGGTAATCGGTTTCTCCCCTGCGGAAGCCGATCAGCCGCTTGCCAAAGCCGATCGAGAAAACCTCAACCCGTACCCCCAGCCATTTGGCCACGGCGTAGTGGCCGAACTCGTGGATCAGGATCATGAAGCCCAGGACTGCAACCACAGCAATGAGTGAGGTCAGGAAGTCAGACATAATCGGGGTACGTATTCTCCAACCGGTTAGATTCCAAAATCATGCAAAAGATGTTGCCCGCGGCCGTTCAAGTTTCTTTCCCTCCGCCACCCGCTCCAGGGCAAGTCGGCGGGCCTCGGCGTCGGCCTCCAGCACTTGACCAATAGATTCCAGCTTCCCGGAATTGGTTTCCGTCAGGACCTCTTCGATAATCCTGGGAATCTCGTCGAAGCGGATGCTGCCTTCCAGAAACGCCGCCACCGCAACCTCGTCGGCGGCATTCAGGGCCACGGTCTTGGCGCCACCCGCCTCCGCTGCTTCGTAAGCAAGACGCAGACAAGGGAATCTTTTCAGGTCCGGGGGGCAGAAGTCCAGATGACGCAAGTCACTCACCGCAAACCGCATATCCGACGGAATCCGCTCGGGATAGGTTAGCGCGTAAAGAATCGGCAACCGCATGTCCGTCACAGAAAACTGAGCAAGTATGCTGCCATCCACAAACTCCACCATGGAATGAATTGTCGACTGCGGGTGGACAATTACTTCCACTTTTCCCGGCGGCATGTGAAACAATCTGCATGCCTCGATCACCTCAAACCCTTTGTTCATCAGGGTGGCCGAGTCAATCGTGATCCGCCGTCCCATCTTCCATGTGGGATGATTCAGCGCCTGCTCGACCGTGATCGATGCGAATTCCGACTGCGCCGTGTTCAGAAAAGGTCCGCCCGAAGCCGTCAGCCAGACGCGCTCGACCTCGTCCATTCGTCCGCCGCGCAGGCATTGATGGACCGCGTTGTGCTCACTGTCGATGGGTAGCAGCGGCTTGCCTTGCTTGCGGGCCTCGGCCGTGATCAACTCTCCGGCAGCGACGAGGCATTCCTTGTTGGCGAGGCCAAGAATCTTTCCTGCCCGCACGGCTTCATACGTGGCCTCCAGTCCAGCCACGCCCACGATGGCGCTGACCACGAAGTCGACATCGCCGTGCGTCGCGACCCGCACGGCCCCCGCTGCGCCGTGCGCCACTTCGATTTCGCGGAGGCCTTCTTTCTTCAGACGGCTGCGAAGAGCGTCAGCATCTACCTCCGCAGCCATCGAGATTACCCGCGGCCGCCAGCGCAGCGCCTGCTCAAACGCCACTTCCAGATTCGATCCGGCAGCCAGAGTCACGATCTGAAAGCGGTCAGGATAAGACTCAGCCACGCTGAGCGTGCTGCGCCCAATCGAGCCCGTAGATCCCAGGATGGCGATGCGTTTCATGATCAGTTTAAGAGCGGCCAATGCAGAGCTGACACAGACTTCCTATTTTACGCGCTTCCGGCGTGTCTTGGGCGGGAGACGGACGGGTTGAGAGGATCGATTTCAGATTCCCATCCGGATGCTCCAGAGGGGTTCGAATCTGAGATCTACAATCTGCAATCTGAAATGGGTAGCTACTGCATCACGCGCCACGCCGCATAGAACCACAGCACCGGCGCGGCAAAGAGCAGGGCGTCGATCCGGTCGAGCATCCCCCCGTGACCTGGCAGAATCGCGCCGGAGTCCTTGACTCCCGCGCCGCGCTTAATCAAGGACTCGACCAGATCGCCGAGTTGCGCTGCTATGTTCAGTACGATCGTGAGCAGGATGACCGGCAGCATCGCCGGCTGCTCCAGTCCGAACAGCCCGTCGCGCCGTTCGATCAGACCCACCCGCAAAAGCGCCGAGCTCAACGGCAGAGCGTAATGAAACAGCAGCCATCCCACGCCCACGCTTGCCACGAGCGAGGCCGCCGCTCCTTCCCAAGTCTTTTTCGGGCTAATGCGTGGAGCCATCAAATGCCGCCCCATCGACTTGCCCACGAAGTACGCGAAAATATCTCCCGCCCAAACTACCAGCAACAAATACAGCAGGTAAAATGCTCCCGCCCACTGCTGGCGAAGTTGCACCAGCATCCCCATAGGCAGGGCGACGTAAATGAACCCAAAGGCCGAAGCCGCCGCCGCCGGATAACCGCTGCTCAATTCCACCCGCCGCATGGCGATGGTCAGAAAAAGAAATGGCGCAATCGCCGCCGCAAATCCCAGGCAGTACACAAAGATCGCAGTGGACAGCAGCGGCTTCTCATGCCCCACATTGAACGCCAGCAGCAGAAAAAAGATTCCGGCAAAGATGTACGTCGGTAAGCGCATCGGCTGCACGCCATAGGATTCCGTCAGTTTCAGGAATTCATGGATGGTGAGAAGCGCCACGATGGCCGCCACGATGGCCAAGACAGGCACCGGCGCCCGCAGAATGAGCGCCAGCACGATCGGAATCAGTACGACCGCGGTCGCGATGCGTTTTAGCAAGGGAGCAGATGTGCGCCGGTTGCGCCGTTACGATCTTTGCACGAATTGAAGATTTAGACCACAGAGGACAAGGAGTGCACAAAGGATATTCGGAGAATTTCGAGTTCCCCTGTGTCCTCCGCGTCCCCTGTGGTTAGGATTTTTGGCCGTGGAGCGCCGAGGAGGTTTCCAGCGCCGCATGCCCGTCGTCGCGATTCGACTCGCTGTGATTCAGCCCGCCATAGCGCCGCTCGCGCTTTTGATATTCCGCAATGCCCTCGAGCAGGTGCAGTCCGCGGAAATCCGGCCATAGCGTCGGGGTCACATAGATTTCGGCATACGCCAGTTGCCAGAGGAGAAAGTTACTGAGCCGCATCTCGCCCGAGGTCCGCACCACCAAATCCGGGTCTGGTAGATGCCGCGTATACAAATGCCGCCCCACCGTGTCTTCATCAATCCGCAGATGCTCAAGCCCGCCGTTCCGCGAAGCCGCGCTCACCATGGCCCGGAACGCGTCCACCAGTTCGCTGCGCGCGCTGTAATTCAGCGCCAGCGTGAGCACCATGCCCGAATTGCGCGCCGTCGCCTCGCGCGCCCAGGCCATGCGCTCCTGCACATCCTCCGGCAGTTCGTGCTGCCGCCCAATATATTCCAGGCGGATATTGTTCTTGTTCAGTGTGGGAACTTCCCCTTTCAGATAGCGGCTCAGCAGCCGCATTAGAAAATCGACTTCGCTCTTGGGACGCTTCTTGCAGTTCTCCTCGGAAAACGCGTAGAGCGTGAGCGCAGAAATGTGAATGCGCGCCGCGGTCTCAACCGTCGAACGTACGGCCGTCACTCCGGCACGGTGTCCAGCTACGCGCGGCATGTGGCGCCGTTTCGCCCAGCGCCCGTTGCCGTCCATGATGATGGCGATGTGTTTCGGAATCCGTTCCGGATCCAGCCGGCGGTAAACTTCGGTTTCCTTGCGGTCGAGTCCCGCGGGTACTTTGTCCTGCAAAGTGGCCTCTCAATATGAGGCTACCACAGGGGGAAGCAGCGCGCAATGACGGGAAGGGTGGTTGCCTAAAATGGTCGAAAGGTCCCGGCTGACCGGCTTGCCGGACTCCCGCATCGACCAGAAGACCCCCAGATCCGTGATCACCTCACCCGCCACCGACACAGGCGAGAACAGGAAGTCCTGCGAGAATGTCCCCTCGAAATCGAAGCGCGAAACTCGAATGTAGCCTGAGTGGGTTATCCAGTAGGGGGTGTATCCCATCGACTCCACTGCTTGCCTGGTTTTCTCATTGCGATGAGCGCGCGGCAGGATCTCGCAGACGATAAATCGCCGGTCACGCCGGATGGTCTGCTCCATTCCCGCCAGCACACCTGCTTCGAAATCCTCCACATCGATTTTCACTAAGTCCAGCTTCATCGGGTGGGTGCGCTCAAAGTCATCGAAGCGCACGGTCTCCACTACGATTTCCGGGGAGTGTTTTCGGGACTGCCAGCTATCAGTAACGAGTGTTCCTGTGGTTTCACAATCCCTGCTGCCAGTGCTTGGCAAATAAAACGTAGCTGTCCAGGTGCGATCGGCCAAGGCAAGCTGGTACGCGGAGACCTGCCTCTCCAAACCATTCAAAGCGATGTTTCTCGTCAGGCCCTGATGGATCCCAGGCACGGGCTCGAATGCTACGACGCTTAGATGCGAATTCCATAGGGCCCCCAGGATTGAATAGAAGCCGTAGTTCGCACCCACATCGAGGGAACTCGATGCCCGCTGGAAGAAGAACCGCAACGTCTCAGAAGTCTGGGCCTCGTATCCGTCCAGTCCTTTCCAGAAGAGGCGCGAGGCCATGCTAACCCCGGCGTCCCGAGCGACACGCATGACGCGTCCGTTCGGCAGGGAGATCGCAGTAGCATTCTTCTTGACCTTACGCTCGATCTGAGTCGTCAACTGGAGGCAGGCGAAGTGAATTGGCTTTGCAATGGCCGACAGGATTGCGCTGACATAGTAGTTTTCCCGCGCGGTCCTCAGAGCGTTAAACATGCTGGACTCGAAAACCTCAGCTAGAATGCCATTCTAATCATGTGCACCACGTTTGCTACTCCAAGAGCGGAACTTGCGGCCAGAAGAGGGCTTACTACTCCAAGGCCCCAGAGGACGCGCCAGTCTTTGGGCAGCCATCGGTATAGAGCAAGCAGCACAAAAGGAATGATTGGGATCGCAAAACGCGCAAAATTGCTGCGTGCCCACACGGGATAGTTGTACGCGAAGAGGCACCAGAGATACAGCACCAGGAACACGGCTTCCACCATGTGAGCCCGGCAGTAGGCGCGGAACTCACTCGTCCTCACCATCACAAAGATCGCAATGACGACTAGGAGTATCCAGACAAAGCTCAACACCAGGTTGGTCCAAGGCGCGGGCTAAGACAAAGTTCCTTTGATGATGGCGTAAAAAGGAAAGCCAAAGAGCCAACCGCCCTGCCATTGCGGACTGTGGTAACTGTTCACGGTCGCCATGGGATCTCCGAAGTGAGTTGCCAGCGGGAATGAATAAAGCACACCCACCGTTAGCCCGATGGCGGTGGCGGCGGCGAACTTGCGAAAGTCCCGCGCCCAGAGAAGCGTGAGCCCGATGCCGATCAGCGCGAACACACCGAGGGGCCGCACGACCGTGGCGAGCGACGCCAGCAGGGAAGCCAGCAGCCAGCGCTCACGGCGAACGTTGACGAACGCGGCCAGCAAAAGACAGACGAAGAGCGGCTCGGAGCCTCCCAAGCAGGATCGCTGCAGCCAGTCAAAGTTCAGAATCGCGAAGTATCCCGCGATCCAGCCGTTCCCACAGACGGCGTGCGAGCAAGACCGAGAACAACGAAGGTACCAGCGAGAACACCTCCAAGGCAGTGCGGTCGGAGAGACCTGTGAGCCGGGAGAGCGCGGCCATCGCGTACGGCAATCCCCAGAATTGCTTGATGACAATGCCATGGAAATCCCAGCGCCGTATCGCTGAGGCCAGGCTCATGTATGCCGAGCTGTCGCCAAAGTTATCGATGGTAGAAGCGTAGTTGCGCACCAGCGCCACGACCGAGATGAAAAGCGCAAAGCTAAGGACAACAAGGAAGGCAGCTTCACTCTGCGACGGTCCGTTGGGGCCGCTAGAGGGCGGAGTTGGCGATGAATCCGCAGACTCAGAAGGCTTTCTGCGGGCGAGTATTTCGGAAGATAACATCAATCTTTGCTTTCGATCTCTCGGTCGGCGGTCGCGGGAATTGTGGCGTCAGTCAACGGATTATAGCTCAGCCCTTCGGATGTGCCTTTCGTAGTGTTTAATAGAAGCTGTCTTTGTCCGGGTGGAATCCTGAATGTGCGGAATCTTTGGCATTATTGGGCAGAACGCTCGCATCGAGGAGGGCATCCTCGAGCGCGGGACGCAGTCGCTCGCCCATCGTGGGCCCGATGACTCGGGCACGATCCTTCTGCACGACTCAGTTTCCGGCCCCGTCGAAATCGGTCTGGGCAACCGTCGGCTTGCGATTCTCGATCTCTCGCCTCTCGCCCACCAGCCCATGCACGATGCTGAGACCGGAAACTGGATTGTGTACAACGGCGAGATGTACAACTTTCGCGACGTCCGCAGGGAACTCGATCAGGCCGGAACAAGTTTCGTAAGCCACTCCGACACGGAAGTTGTTCTGAAGGCGTATGCGCGCTGGGGTCAGGAGTGTCTGGCGAAATTCCGTGGAATGTTCGCCTTCGCGATCTGGGACGCGCGCCGGCATTGCCTGTTCATCGCGCGCGATCCCATGGGCATCAAGCCGCTCTACTACGCCCAGTCGGGATTGTACTTTCTCTTTGCGTCGGAAGTGCGCACGCTGCTGGGGACTGGGCTCCTGCGTCGCAATATTGACCACGCCGGGCTCGTCAACTACCTGACGTTTGGTTCTGCCTACGATCCACTCACGCTAGTGGAAGGCGTACATTCGCTCCCTCCCGGCCACACGCTGGCTTGGGAAGCTGGAACTCTACGCCTGTCGTCCTACTGGGATCTCATGGATGAGGGAACAAGTCGCGGACAAACACCGGCAATCTCCACCGAGAATGAAAAGCTCGCTGTGGCGCAACTGACCCCGATTCTCGAAGAGGCCGTACGCATGCAGTTGGTTAGTGACGTGCCCGTCGGAGTGTTTCTTTCCGGTGGGATTGATTCGAGCGCGCTGGTCAGCATTCTCAGCCGCGGCGGCGTAACCCCCAGCACTTTCTCCATCGTTTTTCGCGAAGCCGAGTTCTCCGAAGCCGAGCACTCCCGCGCGATCGCGCAGAAGTTCCGCACCGATCATCATGAGATCAATATTTCCCAGATGGATGTGCTGGCCGCGATTCCCGCTGCTCTTTGTGCCATGGATATGCCCACCATGGATGGCATCAACACCTACATTGTTTCGCGCGAGACACGCGCCGCGGGAGTAAAAGTTGCGCTGTCGGGTTTGGGTGGGGACGAGATCTTCGCAGGATATTCCAGTTTTCGCACGGTGCCGCGCATGGAGCGCTTTGCGCGAACGTGGAACCATGTGCCCAGGCCGATTCGGGGTTCGTTCGCGTCGGTGTTTGCCGCGCTCTCGAAGGAGAACGATCAGAATCGCAAGCTGGGTTCCCTGGCACGCGACAATGGCCGGGTTCTGCACCCCTACTTCCTCACACGCATGCTGTTTACGCCCAGCCAGCGCGATCTTCTTTTTCCCGCCGCCGACGAAACCACAGCTGATACGGCCTCCGCCTCGCAATTCGATCGTCTCCAGCAGTCGCTTCCGCTCGACGCCATCAATCGTGTTTCCTATCTCGAGTCGCGCTGTTATATGCTCAATACGCTGTTGCGCGACGCTGATTTTATGAGTATGTCCCAGGGGCTGGAAGTCCGCGTTCCTCTGATCGATCATCAACTGGCCAAGGCGGTGCTGTCTCTTCCTGGTGCGTGGAAGCTCAATGGAACGCCAAAGAAACTCCTGGTCGAAGCGCTTGGGGGCTCGCTGCCCAACGAGGTAGTGCACCGTCCGAAGCGTGGTTTCACGCTGCCGTTTGAGCACTGGATGCGGCAAGAGCTTCGGTCTGAGATTGAGCCGGTCCTAACGGCAAAGTACGTGGGTGCGGGGTCGCTGGGTGGACTGCTGGACGGGGATCAAGTCCAACAGGTCTGGCAGGATTTCCTGCGCGGCGCGGTCTCATGGTCGCGGCCGTGGTCGCTGTACGTGCTGCAACGCTGGTGCGAGTTGCACTTGTTTTGAGAGACCTGGCTCACCTACGAGGCCTTCGTCGCCGTAATCAGGAGAAATAACCCCCACCGGCGTCCGAACTGGCGAACCAGCGCGCGAGGAAAGAGCTTCCACACCAGGCGGTAGAATCCGGACTGAAATCTCTCCGATGGCTGGTGCAACAACAAATCCCCAGGACTGAATACCACGCGCATTTCCAGGTCGCGGAATCCATCGAGGAGTTGCTGCACCTGGTCGCAGGTGTATGTTTTCGTGCCCGGACTCTCTAGGTGATCGAATACGGACTGCCGCAGCGACTTTCCCCGCAAGAATCCGTAACGCAGCCACAGCATTGCGCCCGTGATCGAAGGGTGGTGGTACACCATGATCCGGGCCTGTCCTCCCGGCTTCAGAACACGCCGCGCCTCGCGAATGCACTGCGGGGTGTTCGGGCTGTGGTGCATTACGCCGTAGGAATACACCAAATCAAATGAGTCATCGGGGAAGGGCAATTGCTCCGCGTCCGCCACGCGCAAGTCAGTTTGATATCCCGCCTGTTCACAACGCTGCCGGGATCTCTCAATCGATGCTGCTGACAGGTCCACGCCGGAGGCCTGTGCCTCGGCTTTTAACCATTCAAGATAATCTGCCCCCATGCCCACGCCGATTTCCAGCACCTTCAACCCCCGGGCACTCTGGAACTGCGCGAAGTCGAAAATGTAGGGCTCCCGCGCGTAGCGCGCACGCGCGTGTGCGTCGAAATCTTCCTTGCCCTCGAGGTAGCGCGTACCGCAGGGATCGGCGTTCCAAAACTTCCGGACTTCTTCTTTTTGCGGCGCGATGGGATTCATGGGCAGTGGCAACGGGTATTCTCAGATAGTATAGCCGCGGCATAGTCCGACGGTAGGACCCGCGAACCGTGCTCCCGGGCCGAAGTCAGAGTAGAATGCTGAAAGCCTCTCTGTTTCCGATGCCCAAGCTGGAAGATTCAAAACAACTGCGGACCGGACGCTCCTCGGCGCTCCTCCCCGTGACGGTGATCGTTGCTGTGCGCAACGAGGCCCGCAACCTGCCCCGCTGCCTGGAGTCTCTCCGCGATGTTGGGGAAGTCTACGTCATCGACTCTCACAGTACTGACGCAACTGTGCAAATCGCAGACTCTTACGGCGCGCACGTCGTTCAGTTCCACTACCGGGGTGGCTGGCCCAAGAAACGCCAGTGGGCGATGGATTCGCTGCCCTTCACTTACGGCTGGATTTTCCTCGTAGACGCTGACGAAGCTCTGACTCCGGACCTTGCTTCTGAAATCCGAACGGCTATCCAGGATCCATCTCGCGACGGTTATTACATCAGGCTGCGTATGTTCTTTCTCGGCCGCGAATTGCGGCATAGCGGCGCCAACTTCTACAAGCTCTCCTTATTTCGGCGGGGGAAGGGGCGCTTCGAATGTCGCCTGAAAGATCAAGACCAATCGATGGCTGACATGGAAGTCCACGAACACATCGTGCTCGAAGGAAATGCAAAGGGAAGGACTGCTCACCTGAGTCACCCGCTTCTCCATCACAATGTCGAGTCGCTCTCGCGCTACATCCGAAAGCACGATGAATACTCCAACTGGGAGGCAAAAGTGTGGCTGGGAGGTGAGGCCGCCGCGAAAGATCTCCCGCCCTCTTTTTGGGGATCACAAGCGCAGCGCCGCCGCTGGCTGCGCAAAAAGTTCTTCGCGATTCCTGGGTCGCCCATTCTGTTTTTCTTGTACAAATACATTTTTTCGCTCGGATTTCTCGACGGCATCCCGGGACTGATCTACTGTGGCCTGCAGGGCGTGCAATTCTTCCATATCAAAGCCAAGATTTACGAGTTGAAAGTTCGAGCTTGTGCTCAAAAGGAATTGTCTTAAGCGCATGTGCGGCATCAATGGCCTGGTGAATTGCGGAGATCGCGAGACCTTGGGACGGATGGCCAGCATCCAGTCGCATCGCGGACCCGACGACATGGGCCTCTGGGACCGTAAGTTTCCAGATGGATCCTACATCGGTTTGGGAAGCCGACGCCTTGCCATACTCGATCTGTCGCCCGACGGCCAC
>JADGNQ010000155.1 GCA_017883385.1 Candidatus Sulfotelmatobacter sp. | reverse complement strand
ACGCTCTTAACCTACTTCGCCGATGCTGGCGCATTCGTCACTTTTCACGGTCCCATGGCAGCGAAGGACTGGGCGCATGAAGGTGGAGTGGATCTGGCATCGTGGCAAGCGGTTGCGTCAGGCACCGCGTCGTGGAATGTGCCTCTCAATGCAGGGGTCAGCGGCCTGGTCGAGGGAGAGGCCGAGGGCGTCCTGTACGGCGGATGCCTTTCGATCCTGGTCGCATCCTTGGGCACGCCCTACCAGATCAAGACGGCTGGCACGATTCTGTTTCTGGAAGATCTAGCTGCCAAGCCGTATCAGATCGACCGCATGCTGATGCAGTTGAAGCTGGCGGGCATGTTCGACGAAGTGCGCGCCATTGTTTTCGGCGAAATGCTCGACTGCGTGCAGACGGCAAATCAGGGCTACACTCTGCAGGAAGTGGTCGCCAGAATTGTCGGGGACATGGGAGTGCCCGTCGCCTTCGGCGTCCGCTCAGGTCACGTAACATCCGGAAACATCACGCTCCCTTTCGGAGTGCAGGCGAGACTGACGGTGCGCGACAGCAAAGTAGGTTTGAAAATATTGGAATCGGCCGTCAGCCCCCAGTAGGCTATGGCAAGACGTACGATTTGTATCAGGGCACGCCTTCAGGCGTGCCGCATCGCCACAAGATCAATCGCGCCTTTAGGCGCTGCTGTTAGCAAGCCGGAGACATGAACGACAAAAGACACATTTACCTGATCGGCATCTGCGGCACCGCCATGGCCTCGCTCGCCGGCATGCTGAAGCACCGCGGCTTCCACGTGACTGGCTCCGACGCCGCAGCCTATCCCCCGATGTCAGATCTTCTCCACGAGTTGGGCATTCCCATAGCTCAGCCGTTTGACGCCAGGAATCTCGAGCCGCGCCCCGATCTAGTTGTCGTCGGCAACGCCATGTCCCGCGGCAACGTTGAACTGGAGCACCTGCTCGACCAGCGCATCCCATTCTGTTCGTTGCCGCAGTTGCTGCATGACGAATTCCTTCGCGGCAAGGAAGTCCTGGTCGTTGCGGGAACTCACGGGAAGACCACGACAACATCCATGCTGGCATGGATCTTCCACTCCGCCGGACTGCAGCCTTCCTTCCTGATCGGCGGCATCGCCGAAAATTTTGGTTCGAGCTTTCATCTCGGACAAGGTAAGCATTTCATTTTGGAGGGCGACGAATACGACACCGCCTTCTTCGACAAGGGCCCGAAGTTCCTCCACTACTTTCCGGACTCAGTCATTCTGACTTCCGTCGAGTTCGATCATGCCGACATCTACAAAGATCTCGATGCCGTCGAAACCGCGTTCAAGCGCCTGGTCAATCTGATTCCGCGCCGCGGACGAATCGTCGCCTTCGACGGAGTCGCAGGCGAGTCCACGCAGAGTCCGAGTTTAGAGCGCTGTCTGGCCAAGGCGTTTTGTCCGGTCGAGCGTTACGGTGCCGGACCACGCGCGAACTGGAGGGTAACGAACCTCAACCTCGCCTCGGGCTGCACGTCCTGGACCGTACTCCACGACGGACAGCCGTGGGCAGATTTCGAGTTCGAATTGGCAGGCGAGTACAACGTCTGGAATGCGACGGCAGCAGCGGCCCTAGCGGTTTCCTGTGGCGTTCCGAAAGAAGCAATCGCCGACGCATTCAAAACCTTCAAGAGTGTGAAGCGCCGCCTGGAAGTGAAGGCACAAATAAACGGAATCACCATCATCGACGACTTCGCGCATCATCCCACGGCGATCGCGGGCACGCTGAAGGCGTTGCGCGCACGCTATCCAGGCGCGCGGTTGTGGGCGATTCTCGAGCCCCGATCCAACACCCTGCGTCGTCGCGTGCTCCAAACTGATCTGGCCCACAGCCTGGCGCTCGCCGACGAAGTTGTTGTGGCAGGAGTGTTCCGCTCCGAAGCCGTTCCAGAGGCCGAGCGTCTGGAGTTGCCAGCCTTGGCCGCTGAGATCAGCCGCAACGGCCGGAGGGCACGCCTCCTGGCGGACGCCGATGCCATCGTCGAGACCCTCGCCCCCGAGATGCGCACCGGAGATGTGGTGGCGATTCTTTCCAATGGCGGATTCGGCGGCATCTATGAAAAACTTCCCGCACGCCTCAAGCAGTTGATGGAATCCAAATGAATGCGCCCTGTCCCGCTTGCCAGATAAGCCGACGGCAAGATTGGTATCAGGGCACGGCTTCAGCCGTGCCGAAGAGTCGCCGCAAGACTTGCTCCGCAATGTGTGGTGGGTGCCCCATCCTAGCCGCGTTCTTTGCGGCTCGGGTGGGGATGTTGATTCTGATTCTTACCTCCGCCGCGCTGGCGCAGTCCCCGCCGGTTTCCTACACCATCTCTCTCGCCTCCCCAGATCAGCATCTCATCGAAGTACAAATCATCCTGCCCGCCGGTGCCGCCCAGCGAGAACTCCAGCTCCCCGTGTGGAACGCCCTCTATCAAGTTCGTGACTTTGCCCAGTACGTGAACTGGGTCCGCGCCAAAGATCGCTCGGGCAATCCACTTGCCGTGCGCGAGTCCGACAAAAGCCACTGGCAGATTCAGGGCGCGGAAGCCGGCGCAGTAGTCGAATACCAGATCTACGCCGATTCTCCCGGCCCATTCGGCGCGCAATTGAGCTCGCATCATGCATTCTTCAATCTGGCGCAGATCCTGATGTATCCCGTGGATGCCCGCAACTCCGCCATGCACGTGCGCTTCAGCCAGGTCCCGGAAGGATGGCACGTTGCTACTCCCCTGACCGCGTCGTCCGGTGGTGAGTTCGACGCCCCGGGTTACGACCGCCTGGTCGACTCTCCGGTAGAGATCGGCAATTTCCAGGAATCCGATTTCGACGAGGCGGGCGGCCACTTCCGCGTGATCGTCGACGCCGACTCCGCCGACTACGACATGGCAAAGATCGTTGACGCGCTGCGCAAGATTGTCGCCGCAGCCACATCCTGGATGAATGACCGTCCCTTCGACACCTACATGTTCCTCTATCATTTCCCGCGCGGCCCGGCCGGCGGCGGCATGGAACACGCCTACTCCACCGCGATCGATCTGAACGCGGACGTGATGAAGCAGACTCTGGACGCTCTGACCAGCGTGACCTCGCACGAGTTCTTTCATCTATGGAACGTCAAACGCATCCGCCCCCAGACGCTTGAGCCGGTCGACTACACCAAAGAGAACTACACGCGGGCTCTGTGGTTCAGTGAAGGCGTGACCAGCACCGCCGAAGGCACGATTCAATTGCGCGCTGGCCTGCTCGAGGCGAACCAATACTTTTCCCGATTGGGAGGGGAGATCACGGAACTGGAGCGCCGTCCCGCGCACCTCACCCAATCCGCCGAGGATTCAAGCTTGGACGCGTGGCTCGAGGGCAGCGCATACTACCGCCGTCCCGAGCGCAGCATCTCCTACTACAACAAAGGTGAACTCCTGGGCGTGATGCTCGATTTGGCCGTCCGCGAGGCCAGTCACGGTGCCGCATCCCTGCGCGAGGTCCTGCAATGGATGAATGCGACCTACGCGAAGAAGGCCCGCTTCTTCGATGATTCGAACGGAGTGCGCGAGGCCGCCGAAGTTGTCAGCCACGCCGACCTGAGCTCGTTCTTTACGAAATATGTAGCCGGAACCGACGAAATCCCCTGGAACGATCTTCTTCGCTCCGTCGGTCTGCGTGTCGTGCAAGTGCTGAACGCCGTGCCCGACGCCGGTTTCGCCGCGTCGCGCAATTTTGATGGCCCCATGTCCGTGGGAGCAGTCACTCCCGGAAGCGAGGCCGATCGCGCGGGCCTGCGGGTCGGCGACACCATTCTTGAACTGCAAGGCAAGCCCGCTGGTCAGGAGTCGCGTCAGCAGTTGGCGCGTCTGAACCCGGGTGACACTCTCACCCTGAAGATCCGAAGCCGCCGCGCCCCCGAGCGCGAACTGAAATGGAAAGTCGGCAGCCGTCAGGAAATTTCGTATGAGATTAAAGACCTCGAGCAGGTGACACCCGAGCAGCGGGCCCGCCGCACAGCTTGGTTAAAAGGCGAAGCGCAGAACGCCACCGCCGCAACTTCAGCGGACGCAGGGGCCGGAGTCGCACAGGGGGTCGCCGCAAAATGATCCGCACGATCATCATGCTGATCTTCTGGGCGCTGGCCGCTCCGGTCGCCGCGCTCATCGGCTTCCCCGCGAGTTTCATCATGGGCGACGTCCGTGTACTGTATCGACTCTTCATGTGGGGCGCGAGGGCCGGCATCTGGATCACCGGAGTGCGTGTCCAACCCATCGGGCTCGATAAGTTCGACCACTCGCGCAGCTACATCTTCATGACCAATCACGTTTCGAACCTCGACCCACCGATTCAAATTCCGCTGATTCCCAAGCGCAGTTCGGTGATGGTGAAAAAAGAACTGTTCGATGTTCCTATCCTCGGCCGCTCCATGCGCATGGGATCGATGGTGCCCGTCGACCGCGGAAACCGCGACGCAGGTATCGAGGCCGTTCGCACCGCGAAGGCCGTCGTCGAGGCGGGACTCAACATGACCATCTACGTGGAAGGAAAGCGCTCCTTCGATGGCAGACTACTCCCCTTCAAGAAAGGCCCGTTCTATCTGGCCGCGGAGTGCGGCGTTCCCGTGATCCCGGTAACGATCGTCGGCACGCACTACACCATGCCGAAAGCAAGGTTCGCCATTAAGCCAGGCCTAGTGAAGGTAATTTTCCATCCCCCGATCGAGCCCAGGGATTTCGGTAGCCGCGATTGCCTGATGGAAAAAGTCCGCGCAGCGATCGACAGCGGCCTGCCGGAAGAATGCCGCCAGGGAGCGTCATTTGCCGCGGCGGCGGCGCAACGTCACGAAGGAAAATTTGCCTAAGCCTCCCTCCGTGTCCTCAGTGTCCTCTGTGGTTATTCCGGGGTCTTCTTAGAAGCCCTCACCGCCCGCGCAATCTCCGGCAGTCGTGGCAGGATCGCCGAGTATTTCAGCCACAACTTGTGATCGACAGCCGGCGCTCCGCTGACCACCGCTCCCGCGGGAATGTCGCCAGCCACCCCACTCTGCGGCGTCACGATGGCGTTGTCCCCAACCTTGCAATGCCCGACCACACCGACTTGTCCAGTAAGAATCACCCGGTTGCCGATCTCAGACGACCCCGCCAGTCCGACCTGCGCGCACAGCAACGCATCCTCGCCCACGTGCGACCCGTGCCCAACCTGCACCAGGTTGTCGACCTTCACCCCGCGTCCAATGCGAGTTTCGCCCACGCTGGCGCGATCGATGCATGAGTTCGCCTGCACCTCAACATCATCCTCAATCACTACCGGCGCCGGCTGCGGAATCTTGTGCCAGCGTCCCTCGGCAGTCTTGGCGAACCCGAATCCATCGGCCCCAATCACGACTCCGTTCTGCAAAAGCACGTTGTTGCCGAGGCGGCAGTCCTCCCGCACCACCGAATGCGCATGCGCAAAAAAATTGTCCCCGATTCGAACGCCCCGGTAGATCACCACGTGCGCCAGCAACACCGCATTCGCCCCGATCTCCACATCCTCACCGACCACGACGTAAGGCCCGATATGCGCCCCGTTGCCGACCTTCGCCGTCCGATCGACAACCGCCGTAGGATGTACCCCAGGCGCGTACCGTACCGGCTGATGGAAAAGTTCAAGCGCCCGTGCAAATGTCAGATAGGGATCCTTCGCCCGCAACATGGCCGCCTGGATAGCAGGGAAGTCCTCGGAGACGATCACAGCCGAGGCCTTGGTAGTCCGCGCCGCCCCCGAATACTTGGGATTCGAAACAAACGTCAAATCCCCCGGCCCAGCCTGTTCAATCCCATTGAGCCCGGTGATTTCCGTGTCCGGAGACCCGTTTTCAAGACGAGCGTGTAGAGACGAAGCAATCGCAGAAAGTTTCATGGATGTGGAGTGATGCCGAGGTAAATCGTACACCAGTTGGAGCGCTGGTTTCGATCTGGCAATGGAATACCTCCGAGGGCAGGTCCCTCGGAGGTAAGAAAATCCTAGCTTTCTACTGCACCAAAATGAATAGAGTGACGTTGTGTGTGATCGGGCCGCTACTGGCAGTCAGTGTGGCGTAGAAGGTCCCAGTTGGGGTGCCGGTCAGCACCGCAAAGTTCATCGGAGCGGAGGCACCTCCCCCCGGACTCGGATTTGTTACTACCAGCGGGAACTGACCCGTGGTGGCTATGTCGTTCGGCGAAAGTGCAATCTGAAGCTGCGTCGGGCTCTGCAACGAGCTGTTGTGAAGCACACCATTGTAGGTTACGGTGGAGGAACTCATAAAGCTCGACCCATTGATATACAGATTCTGGACCTGAGATCCTGCGGCGACTTGTGTTGGACTCAGAGATGAAATTGAGGGCACGGGATTCTTAGTGCCACCTCCTCCCCCGCCGCTTCCTCCTCCGCCTCCGCAACTTGGAAGCACCACGAACAGAAGAGTCAACGCCAGCGCTACCGGAATTCGTCCTTTCCGGCGCAACAGCGGAATTCCGATCCAGCATACTCCGACCAGGAGTAGGGCCTCGCCTGCTCCCCAGTTTTTCGCGCGCTGCTTTCTCGTCCCGGTCTGTTTGCTTGATTGTCCGATTGCAGTAGTAGTGACCGTGAGCGTAGTGGAGCCACTGCCATTGCTGTCGAGGGTGAGCTGCGCGGGGCTGAACGTGCACGTTGTCTCCGCCGGCAAATCTGAGCAGGTGAAATTACTCACCGTGCCAGTAAATCCACTCATGCTTTGAATCGTAACCGTCATGGTCTGAGATTGCCCGGCAGTCAGCTGAACCCCGCCCTGACTGAGCTGGAAATCGGGCATGTTGACGTAGGCCCAGTTTTGTGTGGAAGGGTAGTTGACATCGCCGCTATATTTGACCAACACCGATCCACTGGTAGTAACAGTAAATGAGCCAACCGCATGGCATGCGAAGTTTCCACTCGCATCCTTTACGCTGGTACAAGTGATCGGTCCGATGGCAGCCCCCGACGGATCAGTGAAGGTGATCGTTCCAGTTGGGTAAGTGGACTTGTTGGTCGTATCCACGAGCGCAGTAATCGTCGCGGTTGCTCCATAAGTGAGCGTTTGGTTGGCTGGAGTAGGAGCAATAAGTGGAGCCGGATACATTACGGTGATATTGGTCGCCGCAGATGTGGAGGTGCTGTAGTTCGCGTCAGCATTGTAGGTCGCCGTGATAGCGTAGCTACCCGCCGCCGGAAACGCATTGTTATCCGTAGTGAGATTGGCCTGGAGGTATGCGCTATATCCGATGCCTCCGGACCGCGGGCTGTAAGTCGTCGTGCCTCCGATCGCTGTGCCATTGGCATAGAACGTAACAGGCCCCGACGGTGCGGCGCCCGAGCTCGTTGTGTTCACATAAACTGATATCTGCGCGGACTGACCGACTTGCGCCCCATAGACATAGGGCTGCGACATGGTCGTTGAGGCCGGAGTGATGGTGATCGTATTCGTCACCGAGCTCGGATTGAAACTGCTATCGCCCGCATATGCCGCCTTTACAGAATGTGAGCCACCCGTCAGCTGAACCAGTTGATCTTCGACATAGCCATAACTATTCAGCGGGTAGCTTCCCAGATCGAGCGCGCTGCCGTTGTCGGTCAGGGTCACGTTTCCCGACGGACATCCTGTCGCAGCTGACCCACTGACCGGCGAGCATAACTGCCCGGCTGAGTTCTCAACGTTCACTCTCAGCAAATACCGGGATGCGTACACTGCCGTGGTCGTAGTGATGCTGAGGACTTTTCCGTTGGAATCGAACGTCACCAGGAAGACCTGAGGAGCGCTGTTTTCTTTCGCTACCGTCACGTTGATTGGGCTGGAGTCGCTTGGACCGTAGGCGGAGTCACCAGGATAGTGGGCTGTTACGGAATAGCTGCCACCTGGCAGCATCTCGGTGCTTCCCGATACCGTTCCATTCGCCAGCGTGAATCCGGCCGTGCCTTGCGTGCTGTTCGACGGACCGCCAATGAGAGAGATCTGGCCGGTCGGATTACCTGTTCCAGTCTGCGGCTTTACAGTTACGGTAAAGTTCACTGCCTGACCATGGGTGATCGTAGTCGGAGTCAAATTGGTCAATGCCGTTACCGATGGCAGGGACGATACGGTACTCCACTGGTTGACCAGATTACTCGCGTTGACCGAACCCAGTCCCGTCGCCAAGTCATACCCCGCGCCGGCATTGAATCCAGTGAGAAGGCCGTACTGATCTCCCGCCGTCTTGGTACTGCAATTGGGGCTGCCCGTTAGGCAGGGCATTCCAATGGTTCCAGATGTAACGTCGTTGAAGATGCAACTGGTGGTTTCGGTTGCGCTCGACGCGCAACTGGCCGAGGGCTTGGCCGCCAGTTTGTAGAACACGTAGTTCGCATTCCCTTGGCGACCGTCTTTCTGGTTCACGAGAGCCATGATGCCGGCCAATGCCGGGGACGCCACCGATGTGCCTCCATAGGCGGCGAAATTATTCAGGTTGCATGTCCCGTACGTGGCGTCCTGCTGGCAGATCAGATAGGAACTTCCCATAAATCCGTTGCTGGCGAACAGCGACACGTCGGGCAGGTCGCGGTGCCGGTCATTGGGAACGCCGGCCCCGGTCTGCCACGAAGGCTTGGCATAACCTTGCGTGCACGTGCCCAGAACTCCTCGAGTGTTCACCGTGCAGTTGCTGGCGCCGCCACTCCCGCCGGTCGAGTTCACCCCGCCCGCTGAGAGCATCTGCGGATTGTTGCAGGCCGCTTCTGCGGTGCTGCCGTAACCCAGCGTGATTGCCAAACTGTTTGTGCAGGAATCGTTCCAAGTGGCTTCGGGGATGTAGCCCTTCGCCGACTCTTGGGTGGTCGCGTTATTGGTGCTGTTCCAGTAGGTCGTCCATAGTTGGTATTGATTGAAGTCTGTCCCGCCTACGGCAACGTTGTACGGAGTCGAGGCGATTCCACTAACATTCAAACCATACTGCGCAGGGTTCGACGGGGAGTCGCAGCCGGCCGAACCGTTGTCCCCGGAGGAGATGAACACCGTGATTCCCTGTGCCGCCGCCTGTTGCCACAAGGTAGAAAAAAACTGGTTGCCCGCTGTACCCAGCCCCAGTTCGCACTCGCCATAGCTCTCGCTCATGACTGGCGCCAGGTTGTTTTCCACGATGTAGACGGCCGACAAGTCCACGCCGTCCGTGGTTTCCGTGGACTGCGAAGTCACAAAATTGATCAAAGCCTGGGGCGCCGCTGCGCCCGACCACTGCACGTCAATATCCGCTTCCGCCTCATCACGATTGATGCCCGGGTCTGGACCGTTCAACGTAATCGTCAGTTTGTTCGGCGGTACTGTCAGACCAAACAGTTGCCAGAAGGTCGTGGGGTCCTGAGGGTTGATATTCGTTCGTCCCACGATCGCGATCGTCTGGCCGGTCCCATCGTTTCCGCTGTTCCATAAAGGAAGCACATTGTAGATCGTGGCAAAGTCATATGGAGTTACTCCGAAGCACGTGTATCCATTTCCGCACCCGTAGGTGAAATTCGGTTCGGCCGAAGTGATCTGTCTCGTTTTCTCCGAATACGTGCCCACAAACTTGTTCATTGCCTTCCTGGGAAAATTGTTGAGCGACGCCACTCCCGCCACCGCCGGCGCCAGCGCAGCCGGAATCTCCGGGTCGCTCGCATTGGCCCAGTGCTGCTCGCCGTTCGCCACGTACTTGTGGATTGCCGTGTGGAACGCTTCCTGCACCTGGCTCGCCGAACCGGAGAACTCCAGCACCGTCCGTCCCTTGGTCGAGCCCACCTGGAATCCGTGCGACTGCAACCACGCAGTGACTGTCAGCATGTCACTGTCGGTCGGCCCAAACTGCTTGCCGAATTCCTCCGGTGTCGTCCATTGGTGATAGTTGGGCGAAGTTTTGTCCTGCTGGTTGTCGAGCAATTTCGCGAGCGCGGCCTCCTGCTCAGCGCTACGCTTCAGCACCAGCAGCATCCGTTCCATCGGCAGGCTGGCTGGCGCCGTGCCTAGATCAAATTCCGGTCGCGCCAGCGGATGCGTATTCCCCTTCAACGTCGCAAGCTGCGCCTCGTCCACCCGTTGAGTGATGAGCGGCTGCGGCGCACCGGCCGACTGTGCCGATTCCTGTCCCAGCGCCGGCGCGCAGAGCATCGAAGTCAAAAGGACCGCCGCAACTAGAGTGCACGCGATGACAAAAGCAAAAAAGCAAGATGAAGACACTTGGATCCCTCGCACGGACACACCTCTGGAACCGAGATGGACAATCCACGGAGATCGAACGGAGAGGAGGAAGGAAGGGCGTCCGATTCGTCTCTTTGCCGGGCCAACGCCCGTGTGGACCGAGAACGGTACTCCAACTCACCCCGGATTGCAACGGATTTACTTGAGCGAACTGAGCCGATCTCCGCGTCTGGCGTTTGGGCGGCACCCCGCAGTTGCTTCGACTAGGTTCTGCGAAACGAAGAAGTCGCGTTACTCCTCGAACAACGTCACCTGCCGCTGATCCTCAGCCCCGCGCCGGTTTCGCCGCGTCGCCCCAATCACCGCCAGCACCGTCAATGACTCCAGCGCTGTCCGTGGCACAAAGATCCGCTGTGTGTTCGACCGCTGGTCGGGAGGGTTCACCAGAAATCCCTCGGGCGTCGTCTGCGTAAGGTCGGCCGGCATCAGGCCTTCGAGGATCTCATTGTCCTTAAACCGCAACCGCACCCACAGCCCCTCCGAACGCGGACGCGAAGTA
>JADGNQ010000154.1 GCA_017883385.1 Candidatus Sulfotelmatobacter sp. | reverse complement strand
GCCCGGAAAGAATTGGAGTCGCGGGATGTCGAGTTCGTTACCGATGTCGAGGGTAGCGAATCCGAGGCCTGGACTTATTTTCGCGGGCCCGACGGCTACCTGTACGAGTTGTGGCAGACGGCGCGCCCCATGAGAGCGCTGCCACCCAACTAGCCGACTGGTGCTTGGTCCCGGACTTTCCACTTGCAGCAAATCCCTGGCTTCGATACCATCTCTGCACGTCTTGATACAGCTATGAATGATCGCTACCTACACCGAATTAGCGTTACGGTCCGCGGGGGACGAGTCGTTGTCCCCTTTGCGGCGTGGAGGGAAACAGCGAGCTGAGAAACAAGAAATCCTAAAGGCTCCCGAATCCCGCCCCGCCAGAAACGCTGGCCCGGTGGGTTTTGCTTTTTAGGAGCCGCAGGAAGGGCGTATGGAAAATAAGACAAGCATGACCGGCGCCAGCATTTTGTGGGAGTGCCTGGAGCGCGAAGGGGTAAAAACCGTTTTCGGCTACCCGGGCGGCGCGATCCTGCCCGCCTATGACGCGCTGAAGGGCAGCAAGATCCACCACATTCTGGTGCGTCACGAGCAAGGCGCGACGCACATGGCCGATGGCTACGCGCGCGCCAGCGGGAAGGTGGGCGTTGCCGTCGCCACCTCAGGGCCGGGCGCGACGAACATGGTTACGGGAATTGCCACCGCCATGCTCGATTCCTCGCCAATCGTGTGCATCACTGGTCAAGTCGGGAGCAAGCTGATCGGGTCGGATGCGTTTCAGGAAACGGACATCACTGGCGTTACGCTTCCCATCACCAAGCACAATTATCTGGTGACTCACGCCAGCGAAGTCGCGAGGACGATTCGCGAGGCGTTCTACGTGGCACGCTCCGGGCGGCCAGGGCCTGTGTTGGTGGATATCACCAAGGACGCGCAACAGACGACTTGTGACTTCGACTGGGAGGCAGCCAAACCCCAACTGCCGGGGTATCGGCCCGACCTGTCGCCGGAGCGGAAGGAATATGAGCAGGCGCTGGAATTGATTCGCAACTCCAAGCGCCCAGTGATCCTGGCAGGGCACGGGATCATTATTTCGGGAGCCATGGCGGAGGTGCGCGAATTCGCCGAGAAGGCGGGCATTCCGGTCGCGCTGACACTGCTCGGTCTGGGTGCGTTCCCGGCATCGCATCCGCTGAATCTGGGCATGATGGGCATGCACGGCGAGGCGTGGGTAAATCACACGATTCAGGAAGCTGATCTGTTGCTGGCGTTTGGCATGCGCTTCGACGATCGCGTAACCGGCAATCTGAAAACATACGCATCCAATGCGAAGAAGATTCACATCGAGATCGATCCCGCGGAGATCAATAAGAACGTCAAGGTGGACGTTCCTCTCGTCGGCGATTTGCGGGAAGTGCTGCACCAGTTATTGCCGCACGTGGAAACGATTGACCGAAGCGAGTGGCTCGACTCTATTGATCAACTGAAGGGTGACGCCGCCGTGCGCGATATCCAGAACCTGCCCGACAGCGGACATCTTTACGCGGCCCACGTCATCAACGATCTTTGGCGCGAGACTCGCGATGGGGAGACCGTGGTTGTGACCGACGTCGGCCAGCACCAGATGTGGGAAGCGCAATACTACAAGCACGAGAAAGCACGCAGCCTGATCACGTCCGGCGGCCTGGGCACGATGGGTTTTGCCTTGCCTGCGGCGATCGGAGCGAAGGTCGCGCGGCCTGAAGCGGAAGTGTGGGTGGTCGCCGGTGATGGCGGCTTCCAGATGACATTGTGTGAACTTGCCACGATTGTGCAGGAGAAGCTCAAAGTCAACATCGCCATCATCAACAACGGTTTCTTGGGCATGGTGCGGCAGTGGCAGGAGTTCTTCTACGAGCGCAATTACGCCGCGACTCCGCTACTCAATCCGGATTTCGCCAAACTCGGCGAAGCGTACGGTATTCGCAGCATGACCGTCACCGAGCGCTCGCAGGTGGTGCCCTCGGTGCAGGCGGCACGGCAGCATGACGGTCCCGTGCTCATCAATTTCCGCGTCGAGCAAGAGGACACGGTTTATCCCATGGTTGCGGCCGGGGCCTCGCTGCACGAGATGATCCGGCGGCCCAGCAAGATCGTCGAGACCGCCGATGATGAATAGAGAAGATGAATAGAGACGACGAATAGAGAAAAGACATGCTGAACACATACGTGGTGTACGTGGAAAACAAACCGGGCGTGCTGACGCGCGTGGCCTCGCTGTTTCGCCGCCGCGCGTTCAATATTGATTCACTCACGGTCGGGCGCACCGAGAAGCCAGAAGTCTCGCGCATGACCATCACGGTCGACGCGGACCACGACCAGGCGCGCCGCATTGAGGCCAATCTTTACAAGCTGGTGAATGTGCTCCTGGTGGAGAACATCACCACTGAACCTGCCATCGTTCGCGATCTGGCCATGATCAAGGTCGCCGCCACTCACGAGGCACGTTCGCATGTGCTGGAACTGGCCAGCGTGTTCCGCGCGCGCGTTGTTGACGTTGCCCCCGATTCGCTGACCATTGAAATCACCGGCGGGGAAGACAAGATTGACGGGCTGCTGGAAGTGCTGCGTCCGTACGGCGTGCTGGAGATGGTGCGCACGGGCATTGTCGCCATGCGCCGCGGGAAGTCTTCGGCTCCAGTTTCGACCACGAACAATACGGATCACGACGTGGCCGAGGAAGATGTGTCGCACTCGGTTTGAAAAGAACGTCGCTCTACCGCGTCCGGTCCCCGCCTGGCACCGCCCGCGCCAGATCGCGAATCTGGTTCAGGTATTCCACATAAACCGGAATTGGAATATCGGGCGAGTCGCCGTCGTTGAGGAAGTGGGACAGCGGGATATCCAGTGGGATGGAACGGATCACCTCGCCGAACCTCGGCATCTCAAGGTATTTCACTTTCCAAATGTCAAGCATCAGCGAGCGGAATTCCGCGCTGATGAATCCCAGCTTGCGCCTCTCCAGGTAAACGCCGTCAAAGTGTTGCTCTGCCAGAACTTTCCGCACGGGATCGGTGGGCGGGGAAAAGATGTAGACCAGGTGGAGCACATCCGCCAGATCGCCCCACAGAACTTTTTCTTCATATGCGCTGAAGCGGAAGGACGTTGCTCCGCGCTGCTGGATCGTCCGGGCGTGATCGCTCGCGCGCACACCCTGGCGGGCCAATTCCTCTCCAAACCAGCGGAGCCGCTCCGGGGCCAAATTGTGGCGCAGAAATTCGACCGCGTATGCATTCGGCAGGTACGTCTTGGGGTCATCGTCCAAACGTTTCAGCCATGAAGTCCAGTCTCGATGTTCCATCAGTGTGAGTAGCTCCGTGAGTTCGGCGCCAGTGACGTCGGGGTGATACTTCACGGCCTGCCAGAAATGTTCCGTCGAATCGTAAGTCGCGCCGTAAAGGTGGATACCCTCCTCGATCGGGTACCAGTTAGAGAGGACGCGTGCTTGAATTGCGGGCGATGCGCTCCAGCAGTTCAGGGAATGCTTCCATTTCTCCTGCACAGCCAGGAACGCCTCAGCATAGCCCGGGGGAGTTGGCTCCTTCACTTTCGCGAGGGCTTGCTGAAGCTCTTCGCGGGTGTGTGTGATCAGCGTTTCCAGCGGGCGCTCATCGGCCATCGAGATGACTCGGCTCTCGATCCCACGGCGAAGCAGATCGCGGGCCAGGGTCCGGCGGGCGGCATCGGAGAAGTCCGCATCTGTCTTCCAGAGCTCCGTCTGCGATTGAATGTAGGGAAAGAGCTCCGCCAGCGATTTGAACTCGACGAACCCGTGCACTGCGAAACTGATCGGGTGTCCATCTTTCTGGATGACCGTGGATGGCGTTACAAGTTGTTGAAGGGAAATGGGTTCCGCCTGCAGTGGAGAGCCTAGGATGATTCCCATGAAGGTTAGGGTCAGCCATGCGGGTACGATAGAACCTCTTCTCGGGGGCGCGTTCATTCGGTTGACCTCCGCCACATTTCGGAGCGCCCCATCATCCCACGGTTGTCAACTTCCGGCGGTTCCGAAAAAGGTTACTGAAGTTTTTCAAAAAAGTCTCAAATTATTGTTTCTAAAAGTGTTAGCTGATATTTATGAGGTGGCTGCGCTGCTCTCTCGGCCGCAGTGTGCTCATACGTATGACTGGCGCCACCAGCGTTACCAGAGGTCTGCCCGTGCACTCGCGCTCGTGGAGAGGTCTGTCTCTCCCCGCCAAGGCGTTTATCGCGTTGATGGTCACCGCCGGACTTGCCACGCTGATCTATGGCGGAATCCACCAAAGCAGCAAGAACATTGCTGAGTTTATCTGCTACCTGGGCATCGCCATTCTGGCGTCGAGACTCAAGGTCAACTTGCCGGGCATTACCGGCACGTTGTCGGTGAGTTTCCTATTCATCCTGATTGGCATCCTGGAATTGAGCTTCAACGAAACTCTTATTCTGGGCGCGGTCTCGATGCTGGCGCAGTGCCTTTATCCGGAGCGTCCCCAGGCGATTCAGTTGACGTTCAACGTGTGCGCAGGGTCGGTCTCGACGGCACTTGCGTATATGGTGTATCACGACCCGCTGTCGATCCTCTTAGTTGGCAGCCGCCCTGTTCTACTGGGGGTGGCGGCGACAGTCTACTTCATGGCCAACGCGGGATCGATTGCGATGGTCATTTCTCTGACCGAACGCCGTCCGCTGATGCGTATCCTGGTGGACTGTTATTTCTGGTCCTTCCCATACTACCTGGTGGGAGCCGGGATCGCCGGCGGCATCGCGTGGCTGAACGAACGATTCAACTGGGAAACGTCGCTGCTCCTGGTGCCTGCGGTTTACGTCATCTACCGCTCGTATCGCCTGTACCTGGGCAAACTGGAAGACGAGAAACGCCACGTCGAGGAAATGGCGAACCTGCACTTGCGAACCATCGAGGCTCTGGCGCTGGCCATTGAAGCCAAGGACCACACGACGCACGAGCACCTGCAGCGCGTGCGCATCTATGCCATCGAAGTGGCCAAGGAATTGGGGGTGAGCGGAGCCGAACTCGAAGCTCTGCACGCTGCCGCGCTTTTGCACGACATTGGCAAGCTGGCTGTACCCGAACACATCATCTCGAAGCCGGGCCGTCTCACGCCGGAAGAATTCGAGAAAATGAAGATTCATACTCTGGTGGGCGCCGAAATCCTCGAGCGGGTGCGTTTTCCTTATCCGGTTGTGCCAATCGTGCGTGCTCACCACGAAAAATTTGATGGATCCGGCTATCCGCTCGGACTGAAGGGAGCGGAGATTCCCATCGGGGCCCGCATCCTTTCCGCAGTCGACTATCTGGATGCGCTGGCGTCCGATCGCCAATACCGGCGGGCCTTGCCATTGAAAGATGTCATGCAGAAACTGGCCGCCGAATCGGGCAAGGCGTTCGATCCGAAAGTGGTCGAGGTTTTGCAGAAGCGCTACCTGCACCTGGAACGGCTGGCCGTGGCCAAGTCGGCGTCCGATCCAAATGGCCCACTCTCCACTGCCATCAAGATCGAGCGCGGTCTCGAACCGGCGGCTGGATTTGAAAACGCCACCGCGCAGGATTACGTGGGGCGCGAAACCACTTTCTTGTCGTCCATCGCAGCCGCTCGGCAGGAGGCGCAGTCGTTGTTCGAACTGAGCCAGGACCTGGGCGCTTCCCTGAGTCTGGGGGAAACGCTTTCGGTTTTCTCCGTCAAACTCAAGCCGATGGTGCCTTACGATGCCATCGCCATATACATCCGGCGCGATGCTGAACTGATCCCCGAATACGTGAACGGGGACAACTACCGGCTGTTCTCTTCGCTGCGCATCCCTGTGGGGCAGGGGCTCTCCGGGTGGGTAGCGCAGAACCGGAAGCCGATCGTCAACGGCAATCCGTCGGTGGAACCGGGATACCTGAATGATCCTTCGAAATTCAGCACGCTGCGCTCCGCTTTGGCGGTACCGCTGGAGGGTGTTTCCGGAGTGATCGGCGTTCTCGCGCTCTACCGCGGCGAACGCGACGCTTTCACGTCCGACCACCTCCGGATTCTTCTGGCGGTGAGCGGCAAGATGGCTTTGTCGATCGAGAATGCCCTCAAGTACCAGCAGGCGGAGAGTTCGGCGACCACGGACTACCTGACGGGCCTGCCCAACGCGCGCTCTCTGTTCCTGCAACTGGATCGCGAACTGGCGCGCTGCAAGCGCGACAACTCGACGCTGACCGTGATGGTCTCTGACATGGACGGCTTCAAGCAGATCAACGACCGCTTCGGCCATCTCGAAGGCAATCGCGTGTTGCGCCTTTTTTCCCAGGCACTCAAAGATACCTGCCGTGAGTACGACTACGTCGCGCGCATGGGTGGAGACGAGTTCGTGGTCGTGGCCCCCGGGCTTGCCGTCGACGCGGCAGGAAAAAAAGCGGAACAAATGCGGGCGCTGGCCAAGCAGGCTGGAAGCGAGGTCTGCGGCGAAGAAATCCTCTCGCTCAGCGTTGGCCGTGCGCTGTATCCGGAAGACGGCAATGATGCGGAACAACTTCTGGCCGAAGCCGACCGGCGCATGTACCTGGAGAAGCAGAAGCAGCTTGCCTATAAAGATCGCCGTTCCCACCCGCGCATGAAGTGCCGGGTGACGATCGAACTGCAAACGGAGGTGGGAGGAACTCCTCTATTTGCCAATCTTACCGACCTTAGCCTGGGTGGTTGCTTCGTGGAAACCAGCAACATTCTGTCGCCGGGCAGCAAAATCACGTTGGGATTCTCGATGGATGATGCCAGCCTGAAGGCCGAGGGTATAGTGGCGAGGCTCGATCCCGGGTCCGGCATCGCCGTGCAGTTCCGGGAGATGAACCGCGAAGGCCGCGAACGGATGTTCAGAATTCTCGAGTTTGTTCAGAAGACGACCACGTTCTACAACAACCGCTACCTTGATAGTCTGACCAAGAGCTGATTTCCGGACAGCGACTATTTTTCCGTCGATCAGTTTACGGGTCGTACACCGTGGTGTGCATGCCAGCCCGCCGCGCCTCATCCTGCATCTCGACTAAATGTTTCTTCTGCTGGTCGAGTTGCAACTGGATATCGGCCAGGCGCTCCATTTGCTTCGTCTGGTAACGGTTATACGGTCCCTCGAACTGGGCGCTGCCCGCGGGATGAAGGGACGCGTTGATCTCGTCGATGCGCCCTTGTAGCAGGGCTATCTTGTCTTCCTGCGCGAGGATCTGTCTTTTCCATTGGGCCGCCACCCGTGGGTCGATAGGAGTTTCTTCCGATGACCCACGCGCCGACTTGCTGCCCGCCGGGCGTGGTGCATCTTTGCCTTTCGCGTTCTGGCCCTTCGAGTCTGGGACCTTGGAGTCCTGGCGCAGGCTTTGGGAGTCTTGCCCCAGGTCATCGCTGGTGATCACCGCCGGCTGATTCGTGCCCGGATTCGCGGCGTTCTGCTTTTCACGGTTGGCGCGTGCGATATCGCCGAGGGACTGCCCGTGAGCAGCCGGGTACATCGACAGCGCAATCGCCAGAACCGGCAAGAATCTTCGCGGCATAGTTTCACTCCTGATCTTGATTCCAGACTGTTGCAACCTCAGCTGTAATCATATTTTGCCGGCTGCGATCTGCCATCAGCGAATTGGTCTGTGGGGTCAATCGAAAGTGTTACGCGGCGCATGGCCAACGGCCATGCCCAGCCTGGCCGCCGGCCTGGTTCTGCTGGGACGGTCTCCCTTGCGCGAGGTTACGCCCGTCCTACTCTTGAAGAGCGCCACATCCGCCCTTACACTGAAAGCATGCATGTGCACGCTCATGGCGCGAGTGGTCCCACACGGGTACTGAAGATCTCGCTCGCCGTGACGCTGGCCTACATTGTGCTGCTGGTTGTGGCCGGCATCCGCGCGCATTCCCTGGCCTTGCTCTCCGAAGCTGGCCATAATCTTTCCGACTTTCTCGCGCTGTTGCTGTCTCTGGTTGCGGTCTACTTCCAGTCGCGTCCCGCCAACTCCACCAAGACCTACGGCTACCAGCGCGCCGGAGTGCTGGCCGCGCTGGTCAATGCCAGTTCTCTGGTCGCGGTGTCGTTCTTCATTTTCTACGAGGCCTTCCGGCGTCTGCAGCATCCCGAGCACGTGCAGGCGACTGTGATGATGTGGGTGGCCGCGGCTGGCGTCGTGATGAACGGCGTGATTGCCCTGCTGCTGTATCGCTCCAGCAGGCGTTCGGGCGGAGACGTCAATATTCGCAGTGCGCTGCTGCATGAAGTCGGGGACACGCTTTCGACCGCGGCCGTGATCGCCGGAGGCTGGGCGATCCTGGTCACCGGAAATTACTGGATTGACTCCGCGCTCTCCTTCGGAATCGGTGCGCTGATCCTGTGGTCGGGCTTCGGCATCGTGCGCGAGACGCTCAATATTCTGCTCGAAGGAATGCCGCGCGGCATGAAGCTGGAAAAGATCGAGGCCACCATCAGTTCGATCGAAGGGGTCAACGATGTCCACGATCTCCACGTCTGGAGCATCGGATCAGAGACGCACGCGCTCTCCTGCCACATTTCGATTGCCGATATTCCGCCGTCGGTCAGCGAGCGCATTCTGCGCGACGTAAAGGAGCGCCTGCTGCACGACTTCCGCATCGACCACACGACCATCCAGTTCGAACACCTGGTCTGCGAAGTGGCGCATGGATGCGTGATTCCCGTGGTGGAGAGCCAGGAAGAGCATCATCACCATAGCCACTGAGCCTCCGTAAAGAAAGCGCAGAATGCTTCTCGATGTAATCGCAGATGTGAGTGAAATCGCGGACTGCAGAATCCGTCCAGCGGATGAGCATCAGCCCGGGTACCGTTCGTCAATCATTTTCCTGACATCGGAGTGATCTACAAGTTCGCCCCGGTCGGCGGCAGCAAGACCCTTGTCCACTTCGCGCAGAAACCACTCGTCGTAGTTCACCAGACGTTCCACAGCTTCCACGATGAGCGCTTCACTCGCACGGCCCTGCTGGGCGGCAAGGCGAGTGAGTTTCGTTTGGAGGTCGGGAGTGAGCGGTACTTCCATAACTATTAGGCTAGGTATTGCAGGAGGTAGTGTCAAGAGTTTCTGCTCTCCAACCCGGTTGACGTGACGCGAGGGCCGCGTCTACACTCGGGCTCGCTGTTCTTACTCCCCCCTTAGGCGGTGGTCGCGCCCCCTGCCTGCTCGGTTCCCTGGCGGTTTGATTCACCAGAGACTGGATCTCAAGACTGATCGAATGGAGACCAAGAACATGAAATCAACACCGGAGCTTTCACTCTTCTCCTCTCGCCGAATGCAGGCTCTCGCGGTTTTGACGGCGTTGTTATTCGCCATCACAGGCTCAGCTGCGGCCCAAACCGAGATTTCCCTCTACGGCTTTTCGCAGGGCACCAGCCCGACGCTTCCGATATCTGGAGTTGTGCGCGACGCTGCAGGCAACTTGTATGGGACAACTCAATACGGCGACCACATTTCCACGAAGTGCCCCAACGGTTGTGGCACCGTCTTCGAGTTGAGTCCCGCTGGCACGCTGACGATACTTCATGCCTTCACGGGTGCGCATGACGGGGCAAATCCCTGGGGCAGTCTGGTGCGGGACCTGAAGGGCAATCTCTACGGCACCACGGTGGCCGGGGGCGCCAGCAATGCGGGAACGGCGTTCCGGGTTTCGGCCGACGGTTCTGAGAAGGTGTTATACACCTTTACGGGAGGCGCCGATGGGAGCGGTCCCTACGCCGGGCTGCTTTACGTGCAGGGGACTCTATACGGCACCACAGCTTACGGAGGCACGGTTTCGGGGGGCTGTGGGCCTTCCGGCTGCGGGACGGTGTTCAAAATAACTCCGGACGGAACGGAAACCGTGCTGCACGCCTTTGGCGGAGACTCGGATGGGAAGTATCCCGAGTCGGCCTTAATACGCGATGCCGAGGGCAACCTGTACGGCACCACCGCCGGGGGCGGCACTTCTAACCTCGGAACCGTCTTCAAAATCGATACGGCCGGAACGGAGTCTGTCCTCTATACCTTTGCCGGAGGCACAGACGGAGCTCAGCCTTGGGGCACTCTGGTCCGGGGAACGCAGGGCGATCTGTACGGCACGACTTTTTATGGAGGCCACACTTCCAGCAACTGTACGCAAGGCTGCGGCACGGTCTTTCATTTGGCCCCCAACGGAGTTGAGACCGTTATGCTCGCACTCGGCGGAGGATCGCAAGGCGCCAACCCGCAAGGCGGGCTGGTCCGCGATTCCAACGGCAACTTTTACGGCACGGCCTTTCATGGGGGGCTGGTCAAGATCTGCAAGCTTGGCTGCGGCACGATTTTTGAGGTGACACGAACCGGAAAGTTCATCAATCTGCACTCCTTCGGCGGTTCAGGAAACAACCAGGGACAAGGGCCTCGCTCGAGTTTGATCTCAGATGGCGAAGGCAACTTCTACGGTACCACCGACGCCGGCGGTTTCTTCGGCGGTGGTGAGGTCTTCAAGTTCACGCCGTAGGGTGAGTGTTAGCGATTTGGTGACGGAGTGACTATCAACCGGACTGTCTGCAGTAGATTTCCCGGACCCGGTCAATCGTGTCCGCGTCTTGGGGCGATTTGTCTGGGCGCAGGCGCGCGATCCTTGGGAAGCGCAGGGCGTAGCCGCTTTCGTGGCGGTCGGACTGCATCATGTTGTTGAAGGCTACTTCCAGGACGATCTTCGGCTCGACTACGCGGCGGAATCCTTGGTCTTCCACGGTGTGGTCAAGGAACCACTGCGTCATCTCGGCGAT
>JADGNQ010000153.1 GCA_017883385.1 Candidatus Sulfotelmatobacter sp. | reverse complement strand
TGAGAACTGAGAACTGAGAACTGAGAACTGAGAACTGAGAACTGAGAACTGAGAACTGAGAACTGAGAACTGAGAACTGAGAACTGCCTACGGCCCAGCCTCACCGCCTTCCGCGGGCGCAAGCGGCAGACGGGTGGCCCCGCGCATCATCTCGCGCTCCTGGTCGGAGAACATTCCCTTGAAGCGCTCGGAGTTAATGATCCTCTCGCGCAGTTCCGGCGGCATCGACCGCAAGTCATGGATCGCCGTGCCTACCGCACGCTGCCGGCCGGGCGGTAGCTGCCGGATCTGACCGAAAATCTGCCGTGCCTGTTGCTTCTGCTCAGGGGTCAGGTGCTCCCATGTCTCCATGCGGTTGAGCATGCGTAACTGCTGCTGGGGCGGCAGATTCGAGAAGTGCTGCAACCTCTGCCGAAGTTGTTGCTGTCTTGCCGGCGACAAACGGCGGAATCCAGGGTCGTTCTGCAGTGCGCGCTCTTGCTCCGCCGGGGGCAAATCTTTGTAGCGCCGCAGCCAGTCCCCGGCATGGCCTCCGGGTCGCGGACGCCCCTGCGGTTGCCGAGGGCCCTGAGGTGGATGTTGTGCCTGATACGCTCGCGCCTGATGCCTTTGCCAGGATGGGTGAAAGGGTCCTGTTAACGCCAGACAGGGTAAGGGAACAGCGCCTGCGATCGCCAATCCGGCAACCGCCAGCCATCCCGCTTTATGTTTTCCCCGCCTCACCTTCCCCGCCTTTCTGCGCCCGCGTGTCGCCGTTCTTTACTTTCCGGCGATCCTCGCTCCGGTCTCCGCGCGAACCTTCTACGGATTCGCTACCACATCCTGCTGCACATCCAGGTCGTCCAGCAAGTCGAAATCCGCATACAGGTCGTGATTCTTGTCCAACGTCTGCAGGTCGCCCACCGCCGTCCCCGGCTCTACCGCTTCAGTATTCGTAGCTTCCTGTCCATGGTCAAGAACTCCGCTGCCCCGCGTGAGGAACAGGCCCACTCCAACTCCCAACGCCACCGTAAGCGCCGCCGCCAGTACCGGACGGCGGAACCACTGCAACCAGCCCGCCTGCGGCTTCGCCATCTCCTCTCGCAGACGAGCCTGCAGACGCACGTCGAAATACGGCGACGGCTCCGGAGTCTGCCATTCGTCGAGCAGAGCCATGGTCGCGCGCATCGCCTTCAACTGTTCCGCACACTCGCCACAACCCGCCAGGTGCTGATCCTCGTCCGCCGTGGGCTCGCTGAATCCAGCCGCCACATCGGGCATCCGTTCTCGAATCTCATCGCATTTCATAACCGCTTCCCCTTAATTTCTCTTCGCCAGTGTCTCGCTCACCAAAAAAACACAGTCTCGCTAAACAAATTCTTTTAACTGTTCCCGCAAAGTCTCATACGCGCGAAAGAGCAACGACTTGGTCGCCGACTCGCTCTTCTTCAGAACATCGGCAATCTGCTTGTAATCCATCTGCTGGTACTTGTGCATGATCACCGCCAGCTTCTGCTGTTCCGGCAGCGCCTCCACCTTGCTGCGAATCGCCAGCATGCGCTCCCGGCGCACCAATACCTGCTCCGAGGTCAGCTTCCCGTCCGGCAGTTCCAGCGTCGTGCCCGACTCCTCGTTCGGTTCGTCCAGGCTGACCGTTACCTCGGGCCGCTCATGGCGCGTGTCGCGCGCATGATTCACCGCCAGGTTGGTCGCGATGCGATACAGCCACGTCGTGAACTTCGCGCTGGCCTCATAGCTCGCCCGCGAGCGATACACGCGCAAGAAAACTTCCTGCGCCAAATCTTCCGCCGCCGCCGTGTTGCGCGCCATCCGGTACATGAAACTCACCAACGGACGCCGGTACTTCTGCACCAGGTAGTCAAACGCGGACTGATCGCCGGTCTTTACGCGCAGCATGATCTGTGCGTCCGACGTCTCCTCTCCGCCAGCCACCGCAGACGAAAAAGCCGCGGAAGACTGCGGCGTAGTCGCCGCCATCAGCATGCCCCGGTTGAGTGCAGCTGTGCTCACACTAATATCAACCCCATTCCCGCCCGGAAGTTGCGCCCCTTGTTTGTCAGAGGAAGTCGCAGAAGTGCTTTTGGATGAAGGGGATAGCGGTGCTCGCGAGGGTTTGGGTTCGAGCGCCATGCAAAGAAGGACAACCGAACCGGGGCGAACTCGATCCGAGCCCGTTTCCGCCCCAGCGACGATAGGCTACCACGCCGTCGAGGTCGAAAGAAACTGCCGCTTACCGTCTGGGGTTCACGCTAAGATTCGAGCCGGCTCCGTCAACTACTTCTTGGCCGGATTTCGTTCCGCCGCCAGCGCGCGATCACATTGGACGAGATGCTGGGCGACAACGTGAGGATCAGGCGATTCGAAGCCATCCGGGCCGACGGTGCCCTTATTTGGAATGCGCCCTGAAGCATCCAGGCCTTTCTGATACCAGGTGCGCGCCTGACTCCAATATTTGATGCGCTGGTCCGAAGAGCGGGCCTTCTTGGCCTGCGCAACCCACACATCGCCAAGTCCACAATAGCTCTCAAAAACGGAATAAGATATCTGGAGATTTTCCACCGTTCCGGAGGCCAATGGCTCGCTAATGGTGAGCGATTCCTGGTACTGCCTGCCGGCCTTTTCCAGATCCCCAAGCTTCAAGTAGGCTCCCGCAATTTGATTCTGGATACCAGCCAACGTGGACCGACTATTTACGTCTGCCGGGTCCGCGGAAGAAATCGTTTGATAAATCGCGTGACCGGAGGAATAACTCTTGAGCGCCTCGTCCAACTGTCCGCTGCGCGCCAACGCATCACCGAGCTCAATTTGGATGGAACCAACCATGGCCTGGATTTGAGAGTTCTTGTGTGACTGGTACAGGTCAGAGATCTCGGCCAATGCCTGTCGCAAAGCAACCAGGCCTTCCTGCCGATGTCCGGTTCTACACAGCATATAGCCAATGCTGGCGTGGGCGCTGGCAAGATCGGTGCCATAGTCGACGTTCCTGGGGTCGGCAGCAACCACCGGTTCCAGCAATTGCGCTTCTTTGCGAAAGTACTGCAGCGCGTCCGCAAAACGCCCATCGGCTTGGGACAAAGCGGCGAACGAGAAATAGCCGACCGCCAGATCGCGCTGCCCGGAGGCATTGTTGGCTTGTTTTGCCAGACGCTCGAAAATTCCGATAGCTTCCTGGGCCCGAAGCAACGCCTCCGCCCGATCCCCGGTTTGAATGAGGTCATTTTGGATCTTGTAATCCGTTACCGCAACTCGCCGTTGCAGACGTAGATCGGCGGGAGATTGCCTGGCCAATTCCCGGACCAACGCCAGCGCTTTGAGATGGTTTTTTAGTCCGGCATGCACATCAGCCATATTCGTGACGCTTCCATTGCCGCCCCCTTGAATGTCACCGAGCTTTTCGTAGTCCGCGGCAAGTTCTTTAATGACATTGCCGTCGTTAGGGTGTGCCCGACTCATCGCCTCCGCAATCGCAACCGCTTGCGTGCAATTCTCCAACCCAGCTTTTACATCGCCTAGGTACACAAACTGCAAATCGGCGATGGCTCGATAACTTCGCGCCATGGCAATCTGATCGCCCACGCCATTCGGATTCGCTCTGGCGAGGGCCTGCCGGACGGCGAGCATTTTGCGGAAGCTGGAAAGTGCGCCGGCAGTATCCCCAAGGTTTGGCTGGCCAGGGTCACCGCCTTGCACGCGGCCAATTTTTTCATAGGCATCGGCCAATTCGCGTTGCAAAGACTGGTCTCCTGCAGATTCCTGGGCCAGACTGTCCAGATACTGAAGTGCCCCATCGACAATCAGTTTGCGGGACGGAGTTGATCCCGGCAGATCGCGAACGGAGTCGTAGATGTCAGAGAGCAATGTATTCGCCAGCTTTCGGACGTCGTTAAACCGCTTCTCGGCGCGCTGTCCGTTCGCCTCGGCAATGCGAGCCTCCCAGACGATCGCCGCCATGCCGCCGATCAAGAGGACGAAGACCAAAGCCGCTGCTGTGACTCCCAGTTTGTGCCGGGTAACAAACTTGCCCGCGCGATAGCCGAGCGTGGCTTTCCGTGCCATCACGGGCAGCCCCGCGAGATGCCGCCGGATATCCTCTGCGAACTCAGCCACCGAAGCGTAGCGCCGCACTGGTTCTTTGCGCAGGGCCATGAGCACGATGTTGTCCAGGTCACCAGCCAGATGGCGGCGCAGGCGCCGGGTCTCTTGCTCTGAGCCGCGCGGGGGCGATGCCATTCGCACGGGGACAGTGTCCCCGGAGGCCGATGGCGCACGCGTAATCGCGGTGCTTGGCTTCTGGGGATCCGATTCGCAGATTTCCCGCGCAATCTCGTGAGGCGCGTCGCTGGTAGTTCGGTACGGGCTGCAACCGGTGAGAAGCCGGTAGAGGACCACGCCCAGCGAGTAAACATCGCTGGCCGTGGTGATGAGTTCGCCGCGCACTTGCTCGGGGCTGGCAAATTCCGGCGTCATCACCCGCATCAGCGTGGCGGTGCGCTCCGAGGGCTGCGCGAAAACTTCTGGAGCAAGCAGCTTGGCAATCCCAAAGTCCAGCAACTTGGGCACGCCTTCTTCTGTCACCAGAATGTTGCCGGGCTTCAAATCACGATGTACGACCAGGTGTTGGTGGGCGTAATGAACCGCGGCGCAAACCAGGCGAAAAAGTTGCAGGCGTTCGACCAACGAGAGTTTATGTCGCTCGCAGTATTCATCGATGGCCTTACCTTCAACCAGTTCCATGACCACATAGGGCAGGCCATCTTCGGTGCTGCCACTGTCCAGAAGCCGGGCGATGTTGGGGTGGTCGAGGCTGGCGAGGATTTGCCGCTCTGCCTTGAAGCGTCGCAGACCTGAGTCCGTGTCGAAGCCTCGCCGAACCACTTTGATAGCTACTTCCTTCTTATATTGATCGTCGGCGCGCACCGCACGGTAGACTTCGCCCATCCCTCCGGTGCCAATCTCCTCCACAATCCGGTAGGGGCCAACGGACCGTCCCACGAGCGAACGTGTGGGCTCGCCGTTGTGAGAGTCGTCGCCCTTCAGGGGAATGGTTCTGAGGAAATCATCGTCCAGCTGACTGTGGGAAAGGATGAAGGACTCGACTTCCTGCCGTAGCGACGCGTCATTCGCACAGGCCCGGTCGAGATAGCCGGGACGCTGCTCAGGTTCAAGGTCGAGGACTGTGTGGAGCACGTCCTTGACTTGCGCCCAACGCTCGGGCGTCATGCGGGCAGCCCGCTGATCTCCCGGTGCAGCCAGACTCGCGCTGTGGCCCAGTCGCGTTTTACGGTTGCGGGCGAAACCCCGAGGACGGCTGAGGTTTCATCGATGGAGAGGCCGCCAAAGAAGCGCAGTTCAACGATTCGGCTTTGTTGTTGGTCCAACTGGGCCAGGCCGTTCAATGCCTCATCCAGGGCCACCACGTCCACGCTGCGGGTTTGAGGAAGGGCCACCTGCTCGTCAAGGGTCAGCATGCACACACCGGCTCCGCGCTTGCCGGCGCGATGCCGCCGCGCGTAATCGACGAGAATTTGCCGCATCAATTGCGACGCGATGGCAAAGAAATGGGCGCGATTCTGGATGCGGAAATCCTGGCCAGCCAGGCGCAGGTATGCCTCGTTGACCAAAGCAGTGCTCTGTAGAGTGTGATCGCTGCGTTCGCGGTTCAGGTGATATCGGGCGAGCCGGCGCAGTTCGTCGTAGACCAGGGGGATGAGCGACTTGAGCGCCTCCTGATCTCCTGCCCCCAGGGTCGCGAGGATTTCGGTGATGCCCTTGGAAGAAACCTCGTTCACGGCTTGCCGCCCCCAATTGGTGCTCACGATATGCCGGGAACCTGGAAAAGTCAATTTGCTGAAAACACGGCACTTCTGCGCTCCGGCGAGTGACTCCTCGCGATGTCTCGAAATATTTCTTCTGGGTTGAGCCGATTCAATCTGGCTTTGCGCTTTGTGAGGAGAACAAAGAGCGTCTTGCCGTGGGGCTGGCCGCCAAAAAAACAAAACAGGAGATCACATTATGCAAAACAACGTATGGACATCTGCACGAGAAAATTCGGCGGAGAAGACCGTTAACTGTCGTAAATCGGCACGATTCGTATTTCTGTTCGTGCTCACGATCGCAGCGGTGGCTTCGCTGGTAACGGCCAGCTACGCTACCGGGAACGTCGGCAAGGCCGACCTGGCCGGACCCTGGGTGGTCAGTCTGACCGGCAACACCGGTTGCGGCTTGTCCGCGATGCAGGCCAACTTCACCCTCAATAACAGCGGAACCGGTGCTGCCACTCTTACGACTCACGGACAGTGCGGTGACTCGACGGTGACTGGCCAGACCTTCACGGTTCTCACGATCAGCGCCAACGGCAGCGGCACTGCAAACCTGACCTGCGGCACCGGTTGCGGCTGGAACTTCAACATCCAGGTGTCTCCGGACCGCTCGACGTTCAGCCTGGTGGATGTCAGCGCCGCCAACCCGTCAAACTACCTCTCGGGCATGGCCGTGCATCAGTAGTCCGCTAAGACGCTCAACGTTCTCCAAGCGGGGAATAGTACGCGTGGGATGAGTTCGAATGCGCGGGGCCGCCCGATCTGCGAGCGGGCCCGCCATTCTGGCGAATAGCACCCTTGGTTTTGCGGCGACTTTTCGCTGCTCCGGATATTTCTTTTTCTGCGCTGAGCCAATCTACCGTCAGTTTTCGCATTTCTGGGTAGCACAGAGAACATCTGGTCCGGAGCGACAAACTGCCCGGCATACGCGGCTATGAATGGAGTAACAATGACTAAGCAAAGACTCAACCAGCGACACGTTTTGGCTTTGGCAGCGATCCTGGCTGTAGCCGCGTTCGGAATCCCTGGCGCTCACGCGCAGTACGTAGACCTTCATGACCTCAACACACCCAGCGTGGTTTCCCCCGAATACTCCGGAATCCTGGCTCAGGGGCGCGACGGAAATCTCTACGGCACGGCTTCCGCCGGCGGAACGTCGGGTTTTGGCGGCGTTTTCAAAATCTCCCCTACCGGCACGTTTTCCGTGATCTACAACTTCGACGGTCCCGCACACGGAAAGACCCCGAGGAGCGGACTGACACTAGGTACCGACGGCAATTTCTATGGCACGACTTGGCAAGGCGGCACTTCCAACTACGGAAACATTTTCCAAATCACGCCCGCCGGGGTTTTGACCGTGCTCCACAATTTTGCCTACAGCGATGGAGGCAATCCCTATTCGCCGCCCGTTCAGGGTACCGACGGAAACTATTACGGGGCCACGGAGGCGGGTGGAACCGGGTCGGGCACCATCTACAAAATCACTCCGTCGGGCACCTTTACCTCGCTGCATTCTTTCAAGTTTGCGGAATGCGCTACTCCGGTCGCTCCGCTGATCCAGGCGACCGATGGCAATTTTTATGGAATCTGCGAGACTGGCGGAGCTGCCGGGGGTGACGGCTCGATCATCAAATTTACCGCAGCTGGTGTGGTCACCGTGCTCTACAGCTTTGACTTTACGCACGGGTCTCATCCCAATGGCCCTCTCGTACAGGGCAGCGATGGAAATTTCTACGGCACAACCTCCGGTGGCGGAACTCTGGACGGAGGAGTGGTTTTCAAGCTCACAACCGCGAAGGTTTTGACCGTGCTCTACAACTTCAACGCGAAACCCGCTTCGACGGACGGCAAATTTCCCGATGCCGGCCTGGTCCAGGCCAGCGACGGAAGTTTCTATGGTGTCACGGACGGAGGCGGCACGAACGGATTTGGAATCCTCTACAAAGTCTCTGCGGCCGGCGTCTACTCGGTCTTGTACAACTTCGTTCAGGCAACGGGTTCGGTTCCAGAAACCACCCTGAGACAACATACGAACGGGAAGCTCTATGGCGGGGCGAATTCTGGAGGCGCAAGCAGTCTGGGAGCGCTCTTCAGTTATGCTGCAGGCCTCAAACTCTTCATCAGTCCGATACCGACGTCGGGAAAAGTTGCGAAGGGCGTCGGCATTCTGGGTACTGGTCTTACTGGAACTACCAGCGTCAGTTTCAATGGCACGAGCGCTACATTCCACGTGGTGTCTGACACGTACCTCACCACCAGTGTTCCGTCCGGTGCGACTTCAGGTTACGTGACCGCGGTTACTCCTGGTGGCACTTTGAGGAGCAACCAGAAATTCCGGGTTACGCCTGCCATCCTCAGCTTCACCCCGCCCAACGGCCCGGTCGGAACCTCCGTGACGATCACCGGGACCAGCTTTACCGGAGCGTCCAAGGTGACCTTCGGGGGCGGAAAGATCGCTGTCTTCTCGGTAGGCTCTGACGCGCAAATTACGGCCACGGTTCCGGCGGGAGCCATTGCCGGGAAGATTCAAGTGACCACGCCGGGCGGAAGAGCAACGAGCCCGACGGCATTCACCGTTAACTAAGGGCGAAACGCACGTGTCACGCTCCTCTTTGCGAGGGTGCTCCTTGAAAGGGCGTATGCGAACAAGAACAGTTCTCCTGGTCTTTCTGCTGGGTTCCGCGCTGGCAGCGGACAATTTGGAAAAGACTCAGAAGAAAGAGCTCGAAGCTCAAGTCAAGACGATGACCGCGGAAGCCCAGAGGCTGGCGAATACCGGCCAGCTGGCGGAGGCGCGCACCAAGTATGCCGAGTCTCAGGCGCTCATCGAAATGAAGGATGTAACCGAGGCCATCAAACATCTGGATGAAGAAATTCACAAGCGCGTAAAGGACACTCTGAGCGAATCCCGCAAGCTCTATGATTCGCGCAAGTTCAAGGAAGCGGCCGCGGCGCTGGACCAAGGCATGAAACTGCAGGCGTTCCAGCCCGTCCTTGCCTACGATCTTGCACTCTCCTACTACCAGCTCGGTGAACGCAACAAGGCCCTCGAATATCTCAGGAAAGCCAAGGCAGGTACGGCAGACCCCAAGCAAAAACAAAAGCTCCTGCACTTGATTACATTCTTCACCACCGGCGAAAACGGCCTCCCGATAAACGACAACGACAAGGGTCGAATCAGCCAGGTGAATCGTCTCTCCGAGAGCATCGGAGTGGAAGCATCGCTAGCGGATGCAGGCGGAGATGAAGACTCGATCATTGAAGCCGATATTGCATCCGACACTCCATCCTCCGGTACGGCCTCCATGCCACCGGTGACTCCTGCGTCTCTCAAAATAACCCCGCCGGCGAATTCCCACAGCAATGTCAATGCGAGTCCGCGGTCGAGTCTGTGCAATGCGTTGGGCGAGCTCAAGTCCACCTTGGTCACCAGTCCGTCCGCCACCTTTAATCTGGCAAATTGCGCTGAGACCAATGCGCGGGCGGCGGAGGCGGTCCGGCTGCTGGAACAATATCTGGAGATGGCGCCCAGCGCGCTCGATGGCGATGAAGTGCATACCCGTATCGCCGACCTGAAATCGCTGCTGATGTTGCCGGGGCAGAGTGGGATCGAAATCCGCCGGCTTTATGCCGCGGTATACGGCTCCCTCGCGGAGCGCAAATATGATCGCGCGCTTGCGGATCTCAACAAGGCCGCCGATCTGGCTCCGGAATTTGCTCTTACCAAATGGAAACTCGGACTGCTCTATGAAGCGATGGGCAACGTGGATCAAGCGCGGGAGAATTTCACTCGCTACCAGCAGTTGACATCGGAGCAAGGCGCGAAAGACGAAGCGGCGCTGCATCTCAGCACCCTGGACGCGAAGCGGACAAAATATGACGAGGAGATCGACGAAGCCGACGACATCGTTTCCGATCTGCTTGGCCGCGCCATGAAGCTGACGTTCAACGGATCCGAGAAGCGCAGCGCGTTGCGGGTAAAGCGTGCGCGCGTGAAGAAGAAGGAGGAAAACAAAGCCCGAAATCGAGTCGGTGGATTTGCCATTCCTTTTGCCTACGCGCAGCAGCAGTTGATGCGCGCGAGTGAGCACCTGCAGATCGCTTTGGCGCTCTTTCCTCTCGGAGCCGAGGCCCACGAACTGATGGGACTGGTCTTCCTGCAAGCCAACGACGGCCGCTCGGCCGTCAAGAGTTTTGATGTAGTTGCCAGCCAGGGCCTGCCGGTTTCCTTTTACGCCGAGATGCGTGGCCACAAGCAGGACCAGGCGGTGAAGTGCGAGTTGCATCGCGACGGCTTGCATTTAATTTCTCTCTCGTCGTACGACAAGAAGGGCAACGCGACGCCGCCCAGCAAGCCGGCAGGAGAAGACGGGCTGGGCGACCTGGTTATCGAGCCTGCCGCCGATCGTCAGCCAGCGTTCGATTCCCTCGACTTGACCTTGGCCGATATCAAAAAAGTCGAGACCGACAAAGGCGTGCTCAAGCTGAAGCTTGCCAAGCAGGAAATCACGCTGGCCCCGATATACCTGCCCTCCTTCACACCCGTTGAGGGTCCACCGGCGCGAAGGTTCGCCAACAACTACACACGGCTGTTTGTCCGCTACCCGGGCCTGGAAGACTCCAAGCTGGGGTCCGAGGGCATGACCGGGGGCGAAAAATTCAAGATGGGATACAAAATCGCGAACTCCACGTTGGATATTGCGATGTCAGGTTTCACCCCAATCAGCGCGATCTCAAGTGTGCAAGACGCAATCGATATTACGAGAACCATTCACTCAGCCATGGCTTCGCTGAGTGTGAGCTTTGCGACCTGGGAGCGGAGCGTCGACGACCAGCAGCAACTCCTGGCGGGCAAGGAGTTCAAGACGATTCCGATCCAACCCGCGAATCTGGCATTCGTGCAGGAACTGAAATAGTTCAGAGTAACTCCGAGCCGTGGCATTTCTGACTGCGTGTAGTGTGGCCTTGTGGCTGGAACTGGTAGGCGCGGCAGGAATCGAACCTGCAACCGCCGGATTAGAAATCC